>DASXUA010000373.1:0-10895 GCA_036505095.1 Phycisphaerae bacterium | reverse complement strand
GCGCCTATAACATCGTGCGGGTGCTGGGCGAGGGCGGTATGGGCGTGGTCTACGCGGCCGAGCAACAAAACCCGCGTCGAACGGTGGCACTGAAAGTCATCCGTCCGAGTCTGGCCTCGGCCGGCGTGCTGCGCCGCTTTGAGCACGAGGCGCAGCTCCTGGGCCGGCTCCAGCACCCGGGCATTGCGCAGATCTTCGAAGCCGGCACCTTCGACGCTGGCCACGGGCGCCAGCCATTTTTCGCGATGGAGTTGGTCGAAGGCCGTCCGCTGCTCGAGTACGCCGCGGCGCAGCGCTTAACGACGCGCGCGCGGCTCGGACTGGTCGTCAAGCTATGTGAAGCCGTGCAACATGCCCATCAGAAGGGCGTGATCCATCGAGACCTCAAACCGGCGAACATTTTGGTCGTCGATCCCTTGATCCCTCAACCGAAGATTCTCGATTTTGGAATCGCGCGTGCGACGGATGCGGATGTGGCGGCAGCCACGCTGCAAACGGGCGTCGGCCAGTTCGTCGGCACGGTCCAGTACATGAGTCCCGAGCAGGCGACGGGCGATTCCGGCCAGGTGGACACGCGCTCGGATGTATACGCACTCGGCGTCGTGAGTTTTGAATTGCTCAGCGGTCGGTTGCCGCATGACTTGGCGGGCAAGACCATTCCGCAGGCCTTGCGCATCATCGCCGAGCATGATCCGCTCCCACTGAGCGCCGGCGATCGCACGTTGCGCGGCGACCTGGACGCGATTCTGGCGAAAGCGCTCGAGAGGGACAAAGCTCGCCGCTATCAGTCGGTCTCCGAGTTCGCGGACGACATCGAGCGCTATCTGCGCGACGAGCCGATCCTGGCGCGGCGGCCGTCGGCCGTGTACCAGCTTCGCAAGTTCGCCCGCCGTCACCAAGCCACCTTCGCTGCAGCGCTCGGCGCCGCTGCGTTCCTGATCCTCGGGTTCATGGGAACCACCTGGCAGGCGCTCCGTGCAACACGCCAACGCGACCGGGCCATCCGGGCCGAAACCGTCGCGCAGCAGCGGCTCAGCGAACGCGAGGTCGAGGCCGCCAAAGTCAAATCCATCAATACGTTTCTTCTCGATATGCTGAAGTCCGCCGACCCGGCTACCGCACCGGGAAGGGAAATCACGGTGCGCCAGCTCGTAGATCGCGCCGCCGAACGGAGCGACGCGACTTTAGCCGGACAGCCGCAAGTCGAGACCGCCGTAAGGCAAACGCTCGCGGAAGTCTACATGAGCCTCGGGCGTCACACAGAGGCTGTCGCGCAAGCGCAGCGCGCCGTTGAACTGGGCGGTGGCGCGTCCAGTTCAGATGCTGCTGCCCTGGATGCCCGCAATGTGCTGGCGGTAGCGTTGCGGCAGCATGGCGACTATGCCGAATCCGAGGCGCTGCTCAGCGAAACGCTGGCGCGTTGCGAGGCCGCCTTCGGTGCAGAGCACGCGCTGACCCTCGACACGATGCACAGTCTGGCGATCACGCTCGAGGCGCGCAGCCGATTCGACGAAGCCGAGAGGCTGATGCGACGAACTGTGGAAGGACGCGAGCACCTTCTCGGCCGCATGGCTCCCAACACGCTCAGCTCAATCAACGGTTTGGCGTTGCTGCTGCAGGATCGCGGTCGGCCTGGCGAGGCTGAGCCGCTGTTCCACCAGGTCATCGAGACGCGCCGGCAATTCGCGCCGCCCGACGATCCCCAGATTCTTACCGCGCAGACCAACTTGGCCGAGGTGCTTCGCCTGCAGAACCGCCTGGAAGAAGCCGAAACGCTTCTGCGTGAAACGCTGGCTGCCCAGCGCCGCGTGCTCGGCGGCGAGCATGTGGCCACCGTCCGCACGATAAATGGCCTGGCGGTGGTCTTGAATGCCCAACAACGCTTCGACGAGGCGGAAACGCTTTACCGCGACGCGGTCGCCGTGCTCGGACGCGTTCTGGGCGAGCGTCATCCCGACCGGCTGGTCACCATGAATAATCTCGCGGTGGTGCTGCGGCGCTCCGGCAAGCTCGCTGAGGCCGAGCAACTATACGGCGAGGTGCTGGAGGCGCTGCGTGCCAGCGTCGGTCCCAAGCACGCGAACACGCTGGGCGTGATGGCGAACCGCGCCGCGGTCCTGGCCGACCTGGGGCGCATTGATGAGGCGCAAACGCTCTACCAGGACTCCCTCGCTGGTTTCCGCGAGCTGCTGGGTGACGATCATCCCTCGACGCGCCTGATCGCCGGGAAGCTGCAAGCGCTTCAGGAGGCGCGCGAAACGCCCGCGCCGGCCGATCATTAGCCGCGCGGCGCGGAGCAGCCATGCCAGCTTTCCTACTTGTCACGCCCGCGTTTGCGGTTACGATGGGCTTGAGGGGCGAGGCTGTGGGTCAAATCATCTGGGCGTGTGCCCGAGTGGCCAAAGGGGACGGGCTGTAAACCCGTTGGCGTAAGCCTTCGGTGGTTCGAATCCACCCGCGCCCAATGTCTCACCGTGTTGCGGGGAAGTATGCCAATTCCGGGCGGCTATGAGATTCGCGAGCACATGGCGGACATCATCGTCCGCGCCTGGGGTGATTCGCTGCCCGAGCTGTTCGAACAGGCGGCAGAGGGTTTGTATGCCGTGATCGGCGAGTTGGCCTGGACGCCGGGCGAAGCGGTCGACGTGCGCCTGACGGCTGCCGATGCCGATGATCTGCTGCACGATTACCTGGCCGAGTTGCTCTTTATCTTTGAAACGCAGCATGCTGTTTTGGCGCAGCGCCGCTCTCTGCTGCTGAGCGAAACACAGTTGCATGTTGCGGCGCAGCGCTGTCCGCTCGATTGGGAGCGGTGCACGTTTCATCGTGAGGTAAAGGCCGTCACCTATCACGGCTTGCAGGTCGAGCGCCGCGACCCTGGACACGCCGCCCCCGCCGAAGGCGGGTCGGTCGCAGAACGACCGGGCTCGCAGGGCGAGCCGCAGCGAGTCCAGGGCGACGGCGGCTACGCGGCCGAGATCATTCTGGATATTTGAAGGCTATGATCCAACGGGACGATACGCGGGGCCGGGGCAAGAGCATGCTTACCCGCTACGCGTGAAAGCATGCCACACTGGGCCGGAGTTCAACATGACTGGAAGCGCGCCGAAAATCTGGCCCTATCAGTCGCATTACTTGCTTTCCGCGCTGAATGCGGCCCGCGATGTGTTCGGGGCGCTGGACGAGCAGCTTGCCCCGCAGGTGGGACTGCTGGCGATTGCCTGTAATGAGCAGACCGGCCCCGGCGTGCTGTTCGATCCGGAAGGGTTCGGCTACGAGCCGGACGAGTTCAAGGATCTGTGCCAGATCGCACAGAAGGTGGCGGCGGATGCCGAGCAGAATTACCTGGTCTTCATCGACGTGGACGCGCCGCATGATTACGAACATCACCTGCACGCGCACGCGGTGCGGACGGCCGTGCAGGACATCCTGAATCGCAAGGACGCGAGCGGCGACTTCGTCTCGTTCGTCTCATGGCCGGCGCGGCTGAATGAATTCCTGGTGGCGGTCATCTTGCGGCTGGCGCGCCGGCCCTTCGAGTCGCACTACGCGCTGACGCGCGATCGGGCCTTCGAGCGCTATCCGATTGCCACCTCGCTGATCACGGCCGCTACGGCCGAGTTCCTCGACGGCTGTGGCCGCGCGCTGGCCGGGCCGAGTCCCGGGGCCCAGCATAGTATCCTGGGGCGCGAGGCCGATGAAGTGATCCGCGCGGCCGGCAAGCGCTTGATGCGCACGCCACTGTGGGCCACGAGCGGACACGACGTCGGTAACTTGTACGACGCCATCAACACGATTTCCTCTCTGACCTATGAGGGCGAGGAGACGACCGGGTTGACGATCCTGGCGCGGCGCGGCCATCCTAACGCGGTTCTCGATCTGACGTTGCGGCGAGCAATCGAGCTGCGCGAGTTCCGCGCCATTCGCAAATTGATCGAGATCGCCTCGGACGATCTGGCGCTGATCAGCGACGGCGCGCAGGTTTACGGTTTCGGGCGAATGTCCGGGGCGTATGATGCGGCGCGCGAGGACCTGTTCACCATTAATTTTCTTGGATATTACAACTGGGAATTGCGACACGGTGGACACGTGCTGATGCGCGTCACCTATGGTCAGCCGCACCTGCCGCATTTCCCGGTTCAGGAGCAGAAATTCAAGTCCGATCTGCGCCGGATTTTCGCCGAAATCCAGCCGCCGGCGCTGGAGCGGCTCTGGCGGCTGGTGCGGCGGGCCGGGCGGCAGCAGCGCGGGACCATGGTCGTGATTTCAGTCGGCGCGGCGCAGGAGGCGGAGCGGCTCGAGGCCCAGTGCATCCGCGTCGATCCGCTGCGGGTCGATGATCGGCTGGTGGAACTGGTGACCGCGATCGATGGGGCTGTGCTGGTCGATGTGGATGGCATGTGCCACGCGATCGGTGTCATTCTCGACGGCCTGGCCTCGCGCAAGGGCACGCCGGCGCGCGGGGCGCGTTACAATTCGGCCGTCCGCTACGTCGAGCACACGCCGTATCCCTGCCTGGCGGTGGTGATTTCCGAGGAAGGCTCGATCGATCTGTTGCCGGAATTGCCGCCACCGGTCTCGCCGGAGGACGTGGAGGCCGTGCTGCACACGCTGCGCGATCTCGGCCGATCGGACCGGCCCGAGCCGCGCACGTTCCAGCGCTGCATGGAGTGGTTCAGCGAGAACCGCAACAGCCTCTCCGTCGAACAATGCCGCGAGATCAATACGCTGAAAGCCGAGATTGGCCGGCGCATCCGCGAACGGGCCACGAGCGTGGTACATTTCATGACCTGGGACGACTTCGAGCCGTGCGAACCCGCCCCGCCGCGGGAGCCGGCACATGCCACGGATTAGCAACAGATTCGGAGTAGCCGCGGATCAACGCGGATTAGCGCGGATTCTCAGGCGCGCTCATTCGTGTTAATCTTGAGTCGCAAGCACGCACCTTCAGAGGAGGACCCGATGCGGATCAAATATCTGCCACGACACCTGTTCGCCGTCATGCTGCTGCTTTCGCTGCGCGCCAGCGCAGCCGATCCGACCGCCAACGGGCGGATCGAGCGGATTGAGTCGTTGCGCGTGCTGCGCGTTTGGGGCACGCCGCGCGAGATGGGTTTTGCGCACGGCCGTCTACTGGGGGCCGCGTTGGTGCGACTGTTGAACGAGGTTCTATCTCGTTCCGGCGAAAAGGGGCGTCGGGAATACGAGGAATTCAGGTCACAGGTCGGCGAGGTCGTCAGGCTGCCAACCGCCGCGCGAGAGGAGATCGAAGGGATTTTCGAGGGCGTCAAGGCCGCAGACGGATCGCTTCCGCAAGTGGACGCGGTGCAACGGCCGCTGACGCTGGAGGACTTGATCGTCCACAACGCGGCCGATCTGATCCGGGCGTTCGGCGGTTCGTTCGGATGCTCGGGGTTTACGGTCTGGGGCGCGCGCGCAGGTGAGGCCGGCGTGATCACCGCCCGCAACTTCGACTTCGAGGCCTTCCGGGGAATGGTCGAAGCGCAGCTCGTGTTGGTGCGGCAGCCGGCCGCGGCGGGACGGCATGCCGTGGCGACGATTACCTGGCCGGGATACATCGGGGCGTTCACCGGAATCAACGATGCGGGCGTGTGTACGTTCATGCATGACGGGACAGGCGAGCGGTTGCGCACGCCAGAGGACAAGTACACGCCGATGGCGCTGGTGTTGACGGAGTTGCTGGAGACGTCAGCGGCCGGCGATGCGCATGAGCGCGCCGCGACGCTGCTCAAGAAGGCGACGCCATATCCCTTCAGCTATCTGGTACGCGTCGCCACGCCGCGTGTGGGCGGTAAAGTGGAGCCGCCCGAACGTGTCTTTCGCGTCGACGCCTTGGGCTTGAGCGAAAACCCAGCGCGCGACGCGATGTGCATCACGACCAATCATTATCTCAGCGCTGCGTTCGAACCGGCAGCAAACGCCGGCAGTTGGTCGCGCGAGCGCTACAGCCGGCTGCAGAAGCGGCTGGATCAGGCCGTCACGAGCCATGCCGCGTGGGAAGCGCTGGCCTCAGTCGCCTCCGGCAGCGACGGGGGCGGGACGCTGCACTCGGTGGTGATCTATCCGGAGCTGCGCCGTCTGGAATTGGCGCTGGCAGGGTGGGATGATGGGTTGGTGCCTGCGCCGAAGCGCGCACCGCTCGCGCTCGAATTCAAGCAGTTGTTCGCGAAGCCGGAGTAGAGCGAGGCCGAACGGCACGGGGGCGAGGGTGTTCGGCCTGCGATGCGTCAGTTCCGCCTGGTTTGGAGCGCACCGTGGGACTTTCGATCGGTTATGAATTCCGGGACGGCAGCCGGCGTGCGGCCGCGCGACGGCTCGTGAGAGCACTGCGCGCGCGAGCGCTGACGCTGCGTTTTGATCGCATCAGCGAGATTCAAGAGTTGGATCCGGCAGATGCCGCCAGTGGCGATCTCGAACCCGGCGGCGGTTGGCTGCAACTGTGCGCGACACGCTACGTCAAGCACGTTTGTGCGGGTGAAGAGTTGTGGCTGGACGTGCCGCCGCTGCATGCGATAGTTTTCTCGGTTCATTGTGAGGGCGCCGAGACGGGTTCGTTCGGCTTGGCGATGTATCCAACCACGATCGCGCACGAATGCGCCGGGACTCCGACGGCGCTACCGACCGAGTTGGGCGCGACTTACTCCTGGAGTACCTGCTGCAAGACCCAGTACGCCGGCTTGCCGCAACACGGCGGAATCGACAACTTCGTCCGCGCCCATCGCGCGCTGGTGGACCTACTGGATGCCGCGATCGATCTGGGACTGGGGGTCAAAGTATACGACGACGCCGGCTTCTGGAAGGATCGGGACGAGCAGAAGCTGATCCACAAGCTCAATGATTGGAATCGCCTGATCGCCGCCTTCGTCGGCACGCTCAAGGACTCGCTGGGCGCCGACGCCGACGGGCGCATCGCAGCCCCGATCCGGAGCCACCCGGCCTTTGAGCATTTGGAAGCCGATGCGCTTCTGAAACGCAGGAACCGCCGCACGAAAAAACCGCCGGCGAACGGCTAACGGAGAAAGCGCCTCACGCCGAGGCGCAGAGATCGCAGAGTCACGCCGCGCAGCTGCCTTTCTTCGCGGCCTCTGCGCCTCTGCGTGAGCTTCCCTGATTCACCCTACTTTGCGACCTGGTCGGCGCGTTCGATGTTGTACTTCTTGATGCGGTAGCGAAGGTTGTCGCGGCTGATGCCGAGGGTGCGGGCGGCTTTGGATTGGTTCCAGCGCGCGTCGGTGAGGGCCTTGACGATCATGGCGCGCTCGAAGCCCCAGAGGCTCTCGTCGCCGGCGGGGGCTTCGGCGGCGGAGCCGGCCAGTTCGCGCGGCAGGTGCGTGGGGAGTATCTCCGAGCCATCACACATCAAGACGGCGCGCTCCATCACGTTCTGCAGCTCGCGGATGTTGCCGGGCCAATTGTGCGCCGTCAGCACGGCGACCGCGTTGGTGCTGAGCTTCGGCGTCGGACGGCCCAACTCGATGCTGGAACGCTGGGCGAAATGCTCGGCCAGCATGGGCACGTCTTCGCGCCGCGCGCGCAGCGGCGGAAGCTGTAGCGGAAAGACGTTGAGGCGATAATACAGGTCCTCCCGGAAGCGTCCGTCGGCGATACCTTTCTTCAGATCCCGATTCGTCGCGGCAATGATGCGCACGTCGCAAGACAGCGTGCGCGTGCCGCCGACGCGGACGAACTCGCGCTCCTGCAACACGCGCAGCAGTTTGACCTGCGTCGCGAGCGAAATGTCGCCGATCTCGTCGAGGAACAGCGTGCCGCCTTCGGCCATCTCGAAGCGGCCGATCTTCTGGGCGATCGCGCTGGTGAATGCGCCCTTCTCATGGCCAAACAGTTCACTTTCCAGCAGCGTCTCGGTCAGCGCGGCGCAGTTGATGGCGATGAAGGGCTTGTCGCGCCGCTCAGAGCGCTCGTGCAGGTGCCGCGCGGTCACTTCTTTGCCCGTGCCGGTTTCACCGAGCAACAGGACGGTGGCGTTGCTGCGCGCTACGCGGTCAACCAGCTTGAGCACTTCGGCCAGCGCCGGCGAGCGGCCGATGATGGAGGGCTCGCCCTGCGCGACCTCGCGCAGGGCCTGATAGTTGCGATGCAGGCGGTCGTGTGCCTGCGCATTGCGCGTGGCGGCGGCCGCCAGATTAGCGAAGACTTGCAGCAGCTCCAGCTCGGATTCATCGAAATCCCCGCCGCCGCTGCGGTTGAGCACCTCGATCACGCCGACGATCTCGGACTGCCAGACCATCGCGGCGGCCATCAGCTCGCGCGTTTGGAAGGCACTCTTGTCGTCCATGCCTTTGAAGAAGTGGCGGCTGGATTGCACGTCACCGATGAGTTCGGGCTTGCCCGTGGCGGCCACGCGCCCGGCGATCCCCAGGCTGGCATCGAACTCTTCGCCCAGCAGCACGTCGCCGCGCGTCCCGACGGCCGCGACGAAGACCAGCTTCTTCCGCGCGCGATCCAGCAGCAGTACGCTGCTGGCGTCGGCCCGCATCACTTTCGCGGCGGAGCGCGCGATGGTGTCCAGGACGGTTGGTGGATCGAGGCTCGAGATCAGGGCGGCGGAGGCTTCGGTCAGCGCGGCCAAGGCCGGCGGGGCGAGCTTGTCCGAAGCGATTTGCATGCTGCCTGGCACCAGCATCCTGCCGGTACATGAGTGGCATGCTTGCACGCGCAGCGGGTAAGCATGCCTGCCGCTCAGCATGGCTACCCGGCTAAAGCCGTGAAGCCATGCCACCCCGCCGCCTGCGGCGTTTTGAGCGAACCATAGGCCCGGCGGTTCGTAAGGATACAATGGAGTGGTGAATGCGGCAACGGACGAGCAGCTCTTATTGGACTATCTATCGGGCGCTTCGAACGCGTTCGAAGAGTTAGTCCGGCGTCATTATCAGGAGCTGCATCAGTTCGTCCTGAGGTTCACGAACAACGCGTCGACCGCGGACGACATCGTTCAGGATGCGTTCGTCCAGATGCACCAGTCGGCCGCGAATTTTGACCCCACGCGCCGGCTGAAGCCGTGGCTGTTCACCATTGCCGCGAACAAGGCCCGTGACTATTTGCGCAGCCGCAGCCGGCGCCAGGAGGTGCCGCTGGACGCGCAGATCGGCGCTGAGGGCGAGAGCAGCCAGCGGTTTTCGGACCTGCTGGCCGACCCGGGGACGGGCGCTTTGGAGGAGATGGCCGCGGAGGAGACGCGGCAGTCAGTACGCGAGGTGGTGGATCAGTTGCCGCCGAACCTGCGCGAGGTGCTGGTACTGGCGTACTTTCATCGTTTTCCGTACAAGGAGCTGGCCGAGATTCTGAACATTCCGCTGGGGACGGTGAAGAGCCGGCTGCACGCGGCCGTCGCCGAGTTCGGAACGCGGTATCGAGCGATGATCGAGGCCCGCTCAACCGTTCGCCACAGCGCACAAACTGTGGATGAAACGGTCAGATAGGGGAACGCAATAAGCCTATGGAAGAGCCACCGTTTTGGATCGACGATCTGCTTCTGGGTGATCGGTTGGACTATCTCGAGCCCCAGCCGCGTGCGCTGCTGGCGGCCCGGCTGAAATCAGATCCCAACGTGCGGGCCAGAGCTGAGCGTCTCGAACGGGTTCTCAAGCCGTTGGACGAGTGGTCGGTGCCGCCCGCCGCGCCGGCATTGGTCGAGCGCATCATGCAGCGCGTAGCCGCCACACAGCGGCGGCCGATCCGTCCCAGCGTTCCAGTCGGCAGCGGTGCGAGTGAGTATGGCGCCCGTCGGCCGTTCCTGACGCTGAATGAGTTGATTGCCGTAGCGGCCTGCATCACGCTGCTCGTGGGTATTGCGGCTCCGAGCGTCTCGGGCATCCGCGAGCGCGCGCGGCAGGAGGCGTGCCGATCGAATCTCGCGTCCGTGTACAGCGGCTTGCAGCGCTACGCCTCGGCGAACGATGGGGCGCTGCCGAGCGTCGGCGTAAAGCCCGGCGAGTTCTGGCTGGACTCGCCCGACGCGAAGGGCCGCGTGCAAGCCAACTCTCGCCATCAATTACTTCTGATCACCCTGCACTACCTATCGAATCCCAACGTTCTGCAATGCCCGGCGGATCGCCGCGCGCAGCCATGGGTGAATGTGGACTGGCGGAAAGTCGATCGGTTCCCCACGCGGCCCAGTTACGATTCCCAGAATATGGCCGGGCCGACGCTGCCGCTGACCAGCGATGCGAAGCTGACGCTCATGGCCGATTCCAATCCGCTCTTCATGGATGGCAAGTTCCACGAAGGCATCGATCCGCGCGCGGCGAACTCGCGCACGCATCATGGTAAGGGTCAAAACGTGCTGCAGAGCGACGGCGCGGCCAGATGGAGCTGCGAGCCAAACATCGGCCGCGACAACATCTGGCAATCGGGCGATCTGATCCGATATCGCGGCAACGAAGTGCAGACCAGCCCGACGGATTCGTTTCTGGTGCCGTAGGCATAGCCGACAACCCGGTTGGTTCTATTTCTGCGGCATGCATATACCGCCCATCCCGCATCCGTGGCCGAAAACTCCGGCGGCGGCCATCCGACTGCAAGAACGACTGGCGGCCCGGCTCATTCCCGCCGGCGCGGTGCGCTTCTGTCGGCTGGTGGCGGGCGCGGATCTGGCGTTTTCGCATGACGGTGCGACCTGCATTGGCGGTGTCGTCGTTTGGGACGTGGGCGCGCGATGCATCATTGAGCGGAGCTTTTCAGAGCGGCCTGTACGATTTCCCTATGTGCCGGGCCGGCTGACGTTTCGCGAGGCGCCGGCGCTGCTGGCGGCGATCCGAAAACTGAAATCCGAACCTGACCTGTTCATCTTTGACGGGCAGGGCTATTCGCACCCGCGCCGCTTCGGGCTGGCCTGCCACATGGGCGTGCTGATC
>DASXUA010000372.1:0-4640 GCA_036505095.1 Phycisphaerae bacterium | reverse complement strand
GGCCGAATTGCAGGCCACCTACGCCCAGATTCCCGCACCGAAGCCGACGTTCGCCGATTTCGTCACCATGGCTGAGACCTCCTTCGCCGACATTCAATCGACGTGCATGCCGATCGAGCTGATCACGGACGCCCAGAATCGAACGTTCGCCTGTATCGGCGTCGATACGCGCGTTACCACCGCGCAGAACTTCCGCGATCTGCGCTCGGGGTTCCTGCGTTCGACCGGGTTGATGATGAGCTTCTCGCAGGTAGTGGACCAGTTTGTCACGCAGCAGAACATGAAGGCCGACCAAATTTGCGCGTCGGCGGCGGGCATGAACCCGGAGTTGGACGCGCTCGTCACACGGTTGACAACCTCCGCCAATCGGCGCGCGGGATGCATCAACTCGACCACCCGCGTGACCGACGCGGACGCGCGCCAGGTGTTGCAGTCCGAATACTTTGTTTCCGCAGTGAACCAGACGCTGCTGGAATTCGCCCAACAGTACGTGCCGGCCTACGAAGCCGCGACCGACCAGCGCTGCGGCAGCTAGAAACTAGAAACTGGATACTAGAGACTAGACGCTGGGCGGAGGAACAAGTTATGCGACGTTGCTGGAGCGTATTCGTGCAATCTAGTTTCCAGTATCTAGTTTCTAGTTTCTAGACCATGTCGTTTACCGTCTTGATCATCGGCGCGGGCGGCCGTGAACACGCGCTTGCGGTGAAAGTCGCGGCCAGCCCGCGCGTGACGCGCGTGCTGTGTGCGCCGGGCAACGCCGGGACGGCCGATCTGGGCGAGAATCTCGCCATCGAAGCCACCGACAGCGCGGCGCTGCTGACCGCCGCCCGGCAGAACGCCGTCGACCTGACGATCGTCGGGCCCGAAGTGCCGCTGTGCGCGGGAATTGTGGATCGCTTCGAAGGCGCCCGTCTGCGGATTTTCGGTCCCAGCGCGGCCGCGGCGCGCATCGAGGGCGACAAGGCCTATGCCAAACGGCTGATGAAGCGCTGCAACGTGCCGACCGGCGAGGCCCGCATCTTCGACAACTTCCAGAACGCGAAGACTTACATCGCCACGCGCGATCTGCCGCAAGTGGTCAAGGCGGCCGGGCTGGCGGCTGGTAAGGGCGTGTTCGTGTGCGACGATCCGGCCGACGCGTTGCTGGCCGCCGAGCGGCTGATGGAAGAGGGCATCTGCGGTGACGCCGGCCGGCGCATCGTGGTCGAAGAGAAGCTCGAAGGTCCGGAACTTTCCGTGATCGCGTTGGTCGATGGCCGCACGATTTACGTCTTGGAGAGCGCGCAGGACTACAAGCGCCTCGGCGACGGCGACACGGGCCCCAACACGGGCGGCATGGGCGCGCTCAGCCCGCCTCCCACTGCGACGGCCGACGTCCTCGCGACCATCGAACGCGAAATCCTCGTACCGATCGTGGACGGTCTGCGCAGCGAGGGCGCGCCGTTCCGGGGAGCGCTGTATGCCGGCGTGATGCTGACGGCCGGCGGACCCAAGGTGCTGGAGTTCAATTGCCGCTTCGGCGACCCAGAGACGCAGGCGATCCTCCCGCGGTTGCGGAGTGATTTCGTCGAAGCCATCGAAGCGGCGATCGACGGACGACTCGATCAGATCGAACTCGCCTGGGATCCGCGGCCGGCGGTCACGGTCGTGATGGCCTCCGCCGGCTATCCAGGCAAGTACGAGATAGGAAGGATCATCTCCGGGCTGAACGCCGCCGCGCTGCCGGACATTCACGTGTTTCACGCCGGCAGCAAACGAATCGGCGACCAAGTGTTCACCGATGGGGGGCGTGTGCTGGCGATTACCGGGCTCGGCGCGACGCTGGCGGAAGCGCGCGCGCGTGCGTATCAGGGCGTGCGGACGATCTCGTTCGAAGGCGCACAGTACAGGACCGATATTGCCGATTGGGCCGTCAGAACCCCCCGCGCGAGTGGGGGGTGACGTAATGCGGCGTCTATGGCGCGCAACTCACCCCGCCCTTGCGGGCTGGGGTTCTGAGCACGTTCCCGTGATCAATCCTCGAAGCCGTTTGGATGGTTCTTGTGCCAGTTCCAAGCGGTTTCAATGATCCCGAGGATTTCGGTGTAGCGCGGCTGCCAGACTAACTCCGTCTTGAGCTTGCTCGGATCGGCGTAAAGTTCGGGCGGGTCGCCGGGGCGGCGGGCCGTGGGTTGGGCGTGAATGTCATGGCCGGTCACCTGCCGTGCCATTTCGATCAGTTCTTTGACGCTCGTGCCGCTTCCGGTGCCGACGTTGTACGCGCGAAACTGGCCCGGCTCCTGCGACTCCAGCGCCAGCACATGCGCCGCAGCCAGATCTTCGACGTGGACGTAGTCGCGCACGCACGAGCCGTCGGGGGTCGGATAATCGACGCCATAAATTTGAACTTTTTCGCGCTGGCCGAGCGCCACCTGCAGCACGATCGGGATCAGATGAATCTCCGGATCATGATCTTCGCCGATCGAGCCGTCGGCGGCCGCACCGGCGGCGTTGAAATAGCGTAGCGCGCACGAGCCCAGCCCCCATCCGACGGCCGAATCGCGCAGCGCCCATTCCATGGCGAGCTTGGTGTGTCCATACGGATTGATCGGCCGCTGCGGAATCTTCTCATCGATCGGCAGATATTCCGGGATGCCGTACGTGGCGCAGGTCGAACTGAAGACCATTCGCTGAATCCCGCATTCCTGCATCACGCGCAACAGACCAATGGTGTTGACGACGTTATTCTCGTAGTAATCCAGCGGCTTTTTTACCGATTCGCCCACGTCGAGTGAGGCGGCGAAGTGCATGACCGCGTCGCACCCATGCCGTGTCAGCACGTCACGCACTTCCTGCCGGTTTGCCAAGTCGCCGCGCGCGAGTTGCGCGCGGCGGTCGACGGCGGCCGCATGCCCGGCGCGCAGATCATCGAAAACCACAACCTGATGGCCGCCGTCGCACAACGCGCGCACGCAATGGCTGCCGACATAGCCCGCCCCGCCGGTGACGAAGACTTTCATTTCAATCAGTCACCACGGATTCCAGCCGCGAAATGCTCAGCACCTTGTCGCGCATGACGAAGACCTCGCGCCGGTTGATCGGGATGCCATCGCGACAGGCGCTGAGGATGTAGGCTTCCTTGGTATCGTGGCCATCGCGGCAGTCGTGCACGTCGGCGTCCTTGAGCCAGAACCCGGTCGGAGTGATCTGCCGCAGCGTTCCCAAATAAATGATCGCGCCATCCGTATCGAGCACCACCGGGAAGGAGACGAACGCGTCCAGCTCCAGCGGCTGGCCATCGGCTTGCTGCCCGTTGTTCGAAATCCGCTCCACGCAGCTTTCCTACGAACGCGCCTCGCTGAAATCCTGTTGCAACTGGCGCGTGATCTTGCCGGGCTGGCCGTCACCGATGGGACGCTTGTCGAGCATGACGACCGCAATGATCTCGGCGGCCGTTCCGCTCAGGAAGCATTCGTCGGCGGTGTAAATGTCGTGCCGCAAAAGCTGCTTCTCCTCGACGATATAGCCGCGCTGACCGGCCAGCTCCATGACGACGCCGCGGGTGATCCCGTCCAGAATGCCTTCGCTGGTCGGCGGCGTGCAAAGCTGGCCGTTGCGGACGATAAAGACGTTGTCGCCCGTGGCTTCGGCCACGCGCCCTTCGTAATTGAGCATGATGGCTTCGTCGGCGCCGGCGTCATAGGCCTCCAGCTTGGCCATGACGTTGTTCAGATAATTGAGCGACTTGATGCGCGGGCTCAGGCTGTTCGGATGATTCCGTACGTAACTCGAAGTAATGCAACGCAGGCCGGTCTCATAGCGCTCCTGCGGATACAGCGAGATGCTGTCGGCGATCACGATCACCGACGGGCAGGCGGCCTTGGTGACCGAAATCCCGAGCAGCCCTACGCCCCGCGTGCACAGCAGGCGGATGTAACCGTCGATGACGCCGTTGGCTTCCAGCGCCTCGTTCATGGCCTGGCTGACGCCCTCGGGCGTCATGGGCACGTCCAGTCGCACGGCTTTGGCGCTCTCGAAGAAGCGCTGGATGTGCTCGGCCTCCTTCCAGATGCGGCCGCCGTAGACGCGGATGCCTTCGAAGATACCGTCGCCGTACAACAGGCCGTGGTCGAAGACGCTGATTTTGGCCTCATTGGCCGGCACGAGCACACCGTCCATCCAGATCCGCAGTTCCGGATTGGGGTCGAAAGGATTCTTGCGGACCGTCCAGATCTTTTCGGCTGTTGTCGTCATCGGGCAACCTCGCTGGTTGTGGGCGCCGCGGACGGCGCCCGAGGGGGCTTCTTCTGTTCGCGGATGACGCCTTCAGACAATGATAGGCAACGATGGGCGAGGGCGGCCACGTTGGCGTCGTGGGTGACCATCACGATCGTCTGACCTTGTTCGTTGAGCCGCGCGAGCACCGACAAAATCTCCTTGCCGGTCTGGGCATCAAGATTACCCGTCGGCTCGTCGGCAAGCAAGAGGCGCGGGCGGGTCACCAGCGCGCGGGCGATCGCCACGCGCTGCCGCTCGCCGCCGGAAAGTTCATTCGGACGGTGGGGCAGGCGGTGCTGCAGGCCCACGCGCTCGATGGCCTCCAGCGCCGCCTGGCGCGCCGCGTGCCGTGCATGGCGCCAGCCGATGATCGAGCTGCC
>DASXUA010000371.1:0-2429 GCA_036505095.1 Phycisphaerae bacterium | reverse complement strand
CGCGGGGCCGGTCGCGCTGCTCGTGGGCGGAGGCTACGTGCACAACGTATACGGCAGGACCGCCAACGTATCCGATGACGGTGTCAGCGGTCTGTTCGGGATGCGCATCGGCGGCCCGGGACTCGCGCTGCGGATCGAAGGAGTGGAGGATTTCATTCCGTCACCGCGCAATCAGAGCGCGTCGGCCGCCAACAACTGGAATTTCTCTCTCCAGGCGGGACTCACCGCGTTCCTGGGGCGCTCGCACCCCAAGGACTCCGACGGCGACGGGATCGTGGATCAGCTCGACGCCTGCTCGGCCACGCCGGCGCACGAAGCGGTGGACGATCGTGGCTGTGCGCTGCCCAAAGACACCGACGGTGATGGCGTGGTCGACCGGCTCGACCAGTGCAGCGCGACGCCGTCGGGCGATCAGGTGGATGCGCGTGGGTGCTCGCTGCCCAAGGACTCGGACGGCGATCGCGTCACGGACAACCTCGACAAGTGCCCCAACTCCGCGCCGGGTGAGGCGGTGGACGCCGCCGGATGCCCCAAGGACACGGACGGCGACGGCATCGTCGATGCAAACGACAAGTGCCCCGTCACCGCTCCCGGCGAGCGCGTAGACGTCAACGGCTGCCCGCCGGCGACGGATGCGGACAAAGACGGCGTCGTGGACGCGACCGACCGGTGCCCCGCCACTCCCGCAGGGGAGAGCGTGGACTCGATCGGCTGCCCGGCGCTGTTCGTCGGCACCTCCCGCACACTCGTCCTGGAATGGGCCACGTTCGAGACCGGGCGTTCCACTTTGACGGCCCAGGCGCGCGGCGCGTTGGATCGTGTGGCCCTGAGTCTCAAGGCGGCCACGGGCATGCGGGTGGAAGTGGCTGGTTATACGGACAACCGCGGCGCCGCGGCAACGAATCAACGGCTGTCGCAGGCGCGGGCTGACGCAGTACGCGGCTACCTCATCGAGCGCGGTGTCGCGCCGGAGCAGATTTTGGCGCGCGGCTACGGTGCCGAGGACCCCGTGGACACCAACGCCACGGCGGTCGGCCGGTCGAAGAACCGGCGCGTCGAGCTGCATAAGCTGAACTAAGGAAGGGAACGCTGGGAGGATGGTGGAGGCTTGCTGAATCAACCTCCACCATCCTCATCACCCGGTCTTCGAGCAAATCCAACTCGAGGCACGTCCAGCCTAACGGATCGCGCTTAAGCTGCGGCCTGCCGCGGCCGCAATCAAGATAGATCTTTTCCCTACCAAGCGGCCGCCGCGGGCCGGCAGCTTCAAGCGCTGGTCAGGCTGACCCTTGCTTGATTTCACCCCGGTTACATCACTTGCTCTGGCTTCGCTGATCGGCATTGATCTCCCCCCCAAGTCTTGCCCTTGCATCTCTACGCAGGCTCGAACTGCGACCTCTCCCCGGCGATTCTGTGCAATTTGAAGTCGGCGATGACACGAGGCTCATGGTGCCACCGGGTGAACTTCCAATTCTGACTCAGGAATGTCGGTCGCCATCACCGATTCGGTGCTTCGTGATCGGATCGTGATGGCGACCGGTATCGAGTTTATTAGCAACGAATACGTTGCCATGGCGCAGGTTGTAGGTGGCAATGGAAACCGGTGACGCCGCATGTGCGCTTAAGCTGCGGCGTGCGGCGGCCGCAGGATTGTGAGGAGACGCTAGACGCCAGCGACCACCGGAACTGTCCGGAGACCTTCCACTAAGTACAGATGATCGAAGGGCTGGAGCTTTGCGGACCTGCCCGAGTGAGTGCGGTGAGGTGAATGGCCAGGGGTATGCAACCTCCCGAAGAGTTCGTGTCGACTGCGAACCACAGCAAGTGCCCCCCGCTAGGGACCTTCAGAAACTGTATCTATGACTGCCTTAAAGGTCCCGGTACGATAAAGATGCAGGACCGCGCAAGCTCCCCTTCGACTTTTCGGATTTGGATCCACCCCGAAGGCAGAGCGCATCTTGTAATCACGAAGCCATGCTACCACGCCGCTCAAAGGAACAACGATCTCCTCACCAGAGCCTACTACCTGAACAAGTGGATCTCCATCGCCACGGCACCACTTATGGACATTCAGGATGAGTTCATCAAGACCAAGTTGCGACGTGAGCTCATGCGTTCGCAGCATTTCCTGGTCATGGATCGTTTGGCAACGAATCACCGTAATCGTACGATCTAGCCAGGCTGAACACCTAGCGGGTTTCGGTATCTCGGCCAATCGAATTGATGCACCTTCGATGTCCAGTGTCTCATTGGAATTTTCAAGGCGGCAACCAAGAGCCGGCCCATCAGATAGGCTGACTTGTAAAGCCATGAGGGCGACTCGGGCAGATCCTTTGGCTAGTTGCGGCGTTGCGTTGGGATCAGGACTCATCGTTCTCTCCTGACTTGTGGCACACCCAACCACAGCGAATCCACTCAGAAAAACGACA
>DASXUA010000370.1:0-16308 GCA_036505095.1 Phycisphaerae bacterium | reverse complement strand
ACCGGCCGTGGTTTCGTCGCGGATTGTGACGGTGATGGACATGGGACACCTCGATCCAGCTTCATTGTTATCGAAATCAGTGCGGGCATTCTATCGCGCGCCGGAACTCACTTGAAAGGGGGTGTGGTCCCGGAGGGACGTTCTGAGAATAGCCCAGCACTTCAGTGCTGGGCTCCGTTCGCGCCGGCGGTCATTCAGTCCCGGAGGGACGGCTGAAAGCGGGCATGTGCCAGGCGTGCCTTCAGTCGTTCCTACGGGACTTTGGTTCTTCTGCGGTTCATGTGAGCCCAGCGTTGAAACGCTGGGCTAATCTCGTGGCTTACCTACGCCTATCCGGTCGGAAGTGAAGTATTCGGCGCAGTCCCAGCAACCAAATCAACAGCCAGAAAGCTGCGGCCGTGGCGATGAACCAGATGGGCGTTTCGACTCGCGAAAATCTTCCACCCCAGGAACCGGACGCACCGCCGAACGCCGTATATCCGCCGAGTTGGGTGCGGGCAATCCCACTCGCGATATCCTGTCTCAGGAGCGATATGACTTCCTCGGCCTCCGGTTGCAATAACGCGCGGTCGGTGCGTACGCCCATTGTCTGCATCCAATCCCCCAATGCCGCCGCATCGATCGGCGTCGAGCGCTCCACGATCTGGCCGGCGGGATCGGTGTAGCGGTACGACCTGCCTTTCGGATCGATTTGCAGGTCGCCAATCGGCTTGCCCGAGCCGAAAGGGATTACCCCGAACAACCGGGTGCCAAGCATGATCGAGACTTGAATCTGTTTCAGCCGTTGCGTTTTTCGACGTCCGCGCGCTGTTTCCGTAATCTCGATGGAGCTGTACGCCTCCGATTTGGGGCTGTTGAGCTGCAGCTTGGAAACATTGGTGTGGATCTGCACCAAGCGACCGGAAGCGGTGCTGATGACCAGCGCCGGAATCGGCAGCAGCAGCGTCCAGAGCACGGCGCGCCAGCTCCGCCTCAGACGGCGCGCGTATTCGCTTGTTAGAATACCGGCCCGCAGCAAGTCAACGCCGCATTCAGGACATGTCGGCCCGGTCAGGCCGAACACGGGGTAGCCGCACCGCCCGCAAGCCGGGACGCGCGTGGCGCTGGACCGCGTAAATAGAATGCCCATGACCACGGCCGCGCTGACGCTCGCCATGACCAGCAGGATTCCCGGAATCGGCGGAACGTTTATCATTACGACCGATCTGCTTTATGGGGCCGCGGCGGCTTCCATGAGCGTCACCTTTCCGTTTGCCCCAGGCGGCCTGAGAATACGCCACAGTACCGCGATCCAAAATATGAGCCAGAACGAAACGTCGGCACCGATGAACCACGCCGGAGTCGTATACCCGCTACCGCTCATATCCAAGGCGGCGATGCGAAAATACTCCGCGCCAACAGTGCCGTTGCGCACAGTTCCCGCACGCACGTCCTCCTTGATGCGACGCAGCACGTCCTCCACCTCCGCGCTGAGCGCGTCAGCATCGGCATGGACGCCGAGGTCCCGCATCCACTGGAGCAGTCCCGCCGAATCGAGCGGAGCGCCGTGATCGACCGTGCGGCCAGTCGCGTCGACGTAGTGGTACGCGAGCGTGTGCGGATTGATCTGCATGCCCCAGTCTTGACTGCCCGTGAGCGGCGTAAGCACCAGCTCGAGGCGCTCAAGTCTGCCGAAGCCGCTGCCAGGACCTGATTCCACCAACGTGATTTGGCGATAACCACCGGATTTCGGATCCGGAAGGTTCAGACGGGACTTCGTGATACTGACCCGCACAAACTGAGTCAGCACGACCGATGCAATCAGCGCCGGCACGGGCAGCAGCACGGTCCACACGACGGCGCGCGAGCGACGCGATAGTCGCCGACGGAACTCGGACGTGACGATACCGACGGTCCGCAGATCACTCGCGCACTCGGGACACGTGAGGCCAACGAGGCCTGACACCGGATATCGGCAGTGACCGCAGCACGGCGCGGCGCCCGAACCGCGGCGCACGAGCAGCATGCCCAATACGATCGAAATCGCCACCAAGAGCGTCGCCGTCAGCATGAACATCGGTGGTGTGGACAGGGTAACACCTCCCATTATGGGGATTCGTCGAAGCGACGCGCCTATTTGGTCAGACTATCGCCGCGCGCATCGCAAAGCAAAAGCCGTGATTGCCAGGCTCCGCGATTGGGTACAGAATTCGCACCATGAAGCCCGGATTCTTGCCCGGCATCACGCGTGAGGTGCAGGTCGTCGTGACCGAGGAGATGTGCCCGGCCTTCAACGGCGTGGTAGTGCATCGAGTGTGCTCGACGTGGTCGATGGCGCACCTGATGGAGGTCGCGGCGCGCAAGGTGCTCGTCGATTTTCTCGAGCCGCACGAGGAGGGCATCGGCGGGCACATCAGTGTCGATCACGTGGCGCCCATCCGAGTAGACAAGCTGTTGACTGTGCGGGCGACACTCACCGAAATACGGCATTCGCACGTGTGGTGCGACGTGGCCGCATACGATGGCGAGCGGCTGTTGGCGAAAGGGCGGCAACTTCAAATCGTTCTGCCGAGGCAAAAACTGGCCGAAATCCTGGAGCGCGCGTGAGCAGCGGTCAGCATTCATGAAGATGCGCAATTGGTGGCGGAAGCGGCGCGCCACGCGAAAGCCCGCCCTTACGATTGACAAGGTCCTGCTGTGGGCGGACGCGCATCACCGACGCAGCGGAGAATGGCCGCGGATCAACTCGGGCGAAGTGCGCGACGCGCCCTGGGAGACCTGGTCAGCGATCAACAGCGCTCTGCGCAAGGGACTGCGGACGTTGCCGATGGGCTACAGCCTGGCATCGCTGCTGGTCGAAAGGCGCGGCGCCCGCGTCCATATGTATGAGCCGCGCCTCGCCGAGCGGCAGATTCTGGCATGGGTGGATGTGCATCACCGCCGCACCGGAGATTGGCCGCATCAGATTTCCGGTGCCGTGGTCGGCGCGCCCGGCGAGCGCTGGAACGCCATCGATGCGGCGCTAAACGTCGGCTTGCGCGGCCTGCCGGGCGGCGACTCGCTGGCCGAGCTCCTGTGGCGCGAGCGGAGTGTGCCGAACCCAAGGCGCCGACCGCGAGTGACGAAAAAGCAGATCCTGACGTGGGCCGATGCGTGGCATGTACGCACTGGACGCTGGCCGCAACTGAAGAGCGGTTCGATCCCCGATTCGGGCGGCGAAACCTGGCTGGGGATGGAAAGGGCGCTGCGCTCGGGGCTGCGCGGGTTGCCCGCCGGCGATTCACTGGCGAACCTGCTCGAGCGGCAGCGTGGCGTGCCAAATCGGCTGCATGCGCCGCGGCTGAATGCAGAGCTGATTCTACGCTGGGCTGACGACCACTTTCGCCGCCAAGGGCGCTGGCCGACGGAGGATTCCGGTGCGGTGGCCGCGGCTCCGCGGGAGAATTGGCAGAATGTCTCCAATTGTCTGCGGCTGGGCGTGCGCGGGCTGCCCAGCGGTGATTCGTTGGCGCGACTGCTGCAGCGGCGGCGGGGTGCGCGGAATATACAACGGTTGCCGCGGCTGATGCACCAACAAGTTCTCGCGTGGGCGGACGCCCATCACCGTCGGACGGGACATTGGCCGTCGGTCAACAGCGGCCAAGTGCGCGACGCGCCGGGGGAAAAGTGGGCGAACCTCAATGCCGTGCTGTATACGGGCGGGCGCGGTCTGCCGGGCGGCACGTCGCTGGCGCGGCTGTTGGGCAAGCATCGCGGCGTCTTCAACGCCGTTCACCGCCCACGTTTGACGGTCGCTCAAATTCTGCATTGGGCCGATGCTCATTATCATCGCCAGGGCCGCTGGCCAGGCGTGGCGTCGGGAGTGGTGGCGGGTGTGCGCGGCGAACACTGGCGAACCATCAACAGCGCCTTAGCGCGCGGCTGTCGCGGCTTGCGGGCGGGCGATTCGCTGGCGCGCTTGCTGGGCCGCTATCGCGGGGTACGATCTGCACGCTGGCAGCGTGCGTCGCGCGGCCGCGGGGTGCAGGCCAGAGGCCCGCACCACAATCGCGAGCGGAACGCCCGCCGGAAAAGGAGTTGAGCGTGGTTAAGCTGATCGCACTCTATCGCAAGCCGGCCGATCCGGCGGCTTTTGACAAGCACTATCGCGAAATTCACATGCCGCTGGCGGCGAAGATTCCGGGTCTGGTGAAGATGGATGTGGCCAAGGTTTTCGGTTCGCCGGGCGGCGACCCTGAGTTTTACCAAGTGGCGGAACTCTTCTTTGAGAACAAAGCGGCCATGTTCTCGGGTCTGCAATCGCCGGAGGGTGCGGCCGCGGCGAAGGATGTCAAGAACTTCGCGGGCGAGATCATTCACATGATGTTCGCCAGCGTGGAATAGGACTCAGAGCGACAGAGAGACTGAGATTTCCTTTCAATAGCGATTCCTCAGCTTCTCAGATCCTCTGAGTCCCTTTGCGGCTCGGAGCGCGCATGGATTTTCCACAGGGTCAACCGGCCGAAGCATTCGATTTCAAGAACATCCTGTATTCGAAATCGAAGGGCCGCGCCACCCTGACGATCAACCGGCCCGACGTGCTGAACTGTCTGAACTGGCCGACGCTGCGCGAGATGTCGCGCGCCTTCGAGGATGCGTCGTGGGATGACGAGGTCCGCGTGTTGGTGCTGACCGGCGCGGGCGAACGGGCCTTTTGCACCGGCGCGGACCTGAAGGAACAGGCCGATTACTGCCTCGATAATCCCAATGCCTACTGGAAATGGATGGGGGCGTTTATCGAGGCCCACGAGAAGCTGCGGAACATCGGCAAGCCCACCGTCGCGCGGCTGAACGGGATGGTGGTGGGTGGCGGAAACGAATTCAACATGGCCTGCGATCTGGCGATCGCGGCCGACGACATCCACGTCCGGCAGGTGGGCACGGCCCGCGGCAGCGTGGCGGCCGGCGGCGCGACGCAGTGGCTGCCGCTGATCGTCGGCGACCGGCGGGCGCGCGAGATCCTCTTTCTTTGCGAGGAGATCCCGGCCGCCAAGGCGCTCGACTGGGGCTTGATCAACGAACTGGTCCCACGGCATAAACTTGATCTGGCCGTTGACCGATTATGCGAGAAGCTGATCCTCAAGCTGCCCGAGTGCCTTCGGTATACCAAGCAGCAGCTCAACTTCTGGCGCGAGTTGTCGTCGAGCCTGACGGTTCAGCACGCGCGCGACTGGCTGGCGCTGCATAACCTTTCACCCGAGACCAAGGAGGGGATCAGCGCATTTATCGAGAAGCGGCCGGTCAGGTATGCGCCGGGAGGCGGCGCGCCATAGGGCCGGGCAGCGGCGCGTCACGCGCGCTCGAGCACCACGTACGGGTAAATCGCCGGATCATGGCCTTCATCGCCGGCGCCATAACGTAGCAGGCGCTGGTAATAACCCTCGAAGTTAAGCAGGTACTGAAGGACGTCCAGACCCATGTAGCGCGATGTCTCGCTCCTGGCGATGACAAATTGCAGGTACGTACTGCTCGATGCGCGCAGCCGCTCGACGCCGTCGAGCTGGTGCATGTGCCATTTCAGGTGGCAAGCGCTGCACTGGATGAGGCCCTGCAGGAACTGGCCCTGCACGCCGGACTTGTCGGTGAGTTGCCACAGCCCCTCCCAGGACTCGTGCGCTTCCCACCAGTAGCCGTGGTTGTACAGGTCGACGCCGTAGAGGTAGTCTGCGCTGTCCATCCAGCGCTCCGGCGGGACGCACTGCACGCGTGCTTCGGGCGTGCCCGGCGCGCGATAACTATGGCCCTGCGGGTGCGCGGTGGGATGCGGCTGCTGACCGGGTACGAAGCGATAGGGCGGAAAAGGGCGCGTGCAAAGCCGCGGAGCGCTGAGGTCCATACTGACTTCGCGCGCCGGCGCGTCAGGCATGTGCCGCACTGGATTACGCAGAGCGCGCGCTCCCGAGGACCATCAGCCGAAGATCAACCACCCCACGGCCAACCATAGCAACACGACCGTGATGGTCACGCCGACAATCGGATCGGTGGGCATTTCCGCTCGACCTCCTGATCACGACTTCACACGCAGCGACGCTTACGGGGGCGATGCGCCGGTAGCCTGTTTGCCCGAACCGCTCGGATTGCTCGGACTCGCAGCGGCGTTGGGATCGTTACTGTCGGTCTTGCTCTCGTCGCGGAGAACGAATTCGCGCGGCTTGATCTGGACTACTTCCAAATCGCTGACTTCGACGGCCGAGTGGGACACCAGGGCCACCGGGTAATCGATATCCGCTTCGTTCTTGTCCTGAGTCGGAGCGGGACTGCGCCCCGTGCACACGCCGTCCACAAACACGGCGATGTCGTCGCCCACGAAACACAGCACGTCGCGCGTGCGGCCGCTGTCGAGCTTGAATAGCGCCTGGGCACCGGTGTCCTCATTCTTGGAATTCAGCATGCCGAGGCCGAACCAGCCCGCGGTGGCGCCGGGCTCCGTCTCCGCGAGCCAGCGCACCTTGCAGCGCACGGCCAGCGGCGTGTGCTCGTTCATGCGAATACCCAGAAAACTGGTACCGGCTTTTTTCAGCGCCCGGCAACGCAGCTTGTCGTCGGCAATCTTCCAATCGTCCAGCGAGTCGCCAGCGCCCGCGAAGGCGCGATTGTTGGCACCGATCGGCTTGTCAAGCTCGATGGTGCGCCACTTCTTGACCTTGGCGGCGGTCGCCAGTTCGTCGATCGGGGGCAGGAGCGCGCTCGATTTCAGCGAATCAGCGGTCTTGTCGCGTTCCTTCTCGGCCGCGCTGCGCTCCAGGTCCTGCGCGTAGCGCTTGTTCATCCACTCGACCCAGCGGCGCTCGAATTCGTCGACGGCGCCCTGCACCGGGATACCCAGAGCCGCCGCTACCGCGGCATCGTGCCCGTGCTGATCGGCCAATTCCGTCAGAAACGCGCGCGTGGCGGCCGGCCCCTGCTCCAGCACGAAAAGCACGATGGTAGCGCTCTGTTCGTAGAAGCGGCCCGTCCGCCCGCCGGAAGGATAGTCCCAGGCGGCGAAGAGATCGCGGAACCGGAAGTACTCGCCCGCGACCGCGTCACGGGCGAGGTCGGCCGTCGCGCGATAGTCGTCGCGGTTCTGCTCCATCTGTCGCGCGAAAGCCTCGTGCAGCCATTTGGGAATGCGGCGCGCACCGAGGAACTCCTGGGCCCCGAACAGCTCATTGATCATCACGTGGGTCAGCTCGTGCGGCAGGATATCTTCGATGCTGGCTTGGACCGGGTGGCTGGCATTGTAGAAAAACACCATCTCTTCGGGCGTGGCGTTCTGGAAAATGGCCACCTTTTCGGAGCGCCCCAGATGATCGGGATAAGTTACGCCGCCGCTGCCGGCCGGCTGATGCCCGACACTCACGTAATCGTCGTGATTCTTGTAGACCAGAATGGGTACGCGGATGGCCCAGGCGCGGTCGTCGAGGATGTTGCGTTTGAGGAAGTCCAGGTACTTCTCCGCCAACAGCCCGATCAGCCGTGAGAGCTTCACGTTGCACGCGTACACCGTGAAGTGCCGGGTCTCGTAGACGATCGGCGGCACCATCATCTCCTGCCCGGCGATGATCTGCGGCCGGTATTTGTCGTCATCAATCTTGTCCAGGTCGCGATAGCCGCCGTATTCCTCGATCAGCTCCTTGATACCCGGGACATGGAAGGGGTCCTCCTCGAAGCGCACCTGCTTGTCCACCTTGCCGCCGCGCTCGGCTTCGCGAATGCGGATCAGGCTGCGCGTGGCCTCGGTCTTGAGCGGTTCGGCGCGGGTGATGCTCGCCAGACGCGTCCAGACGTCTCTAGCGCGCTCCAGATCCTTCTTTTGCTCGTAGGCCCGGCCCAGCAGGCGATAGGCGGCCTCATGCCCGGGATTGCTGTCCACTTCCTTCGCCAGCAGCGATATGGTCGTGTCATAGTCGCCGCGATTGAAGGCCGCGCTGGCCTCGTCCAATACCAATCCGCGCGCCGCACCGGCTGCCAGCAGAATAAAGCCGACGGCCGAGCACAGCGTCCCCCGAACACGGGCAAGCTGCGCTGGCCCATGCCACCCGGGCTGAACCCTGAACCCCGCCACGGCGGATCTCCGACCTGAACCCTGAACCCTCATATGCTCGCTCCTTTGCGCTTGGCGTCGTTCTGAACGCCCTTCAGCCGCTCGATGATCTCGCTGTACTGACCGTTGAGGCGGCGCAGCTCGCGCGGATAGGCGGAAACCTTTTTCTTGACGTAGACCGCAATCTGGATCAGCCGCTGCACATCGCGCGCAAAGATCTCGCAGCGCTCGCGGAACTGCTCGCGGCCTTCCTTGGTCGGCTTGCCGGTCTTGGCATCGCGCGGAATGTCGGTATCGCCGGGAAAAGTCTGGAACACCTCGGCGAAGATGCGCTCCAGGACGTGATACAGGTGGTCGGCCTCGATCCGCACCAGATCGAGCCGATAGCTCTTGGTGTAATCCGGAATGATGGCGTCCACGCGGTCCAGCGACGCCAGCACGTGCTCCAGGCGCTTGTCCTTCAGGAACGGTAGATATTTTTCCGCGCTGCCGGTGCGCGGCATTTCGCGCACCGCCTTGGTGGTGGCCTCCACGTCGAGCGACTTGTGGAATTCGGCTGCGCTGATCTTGGGATCCGTGAGGATCTGGTTGCAGTATTCTTCCACTGCGGCACGCCAGACATCCGCGCGGGCCAGCGCCCCGGCGTCCTTCGCCGCTGAGATGAATTCATCGCTGTAGAAGGCTTCTTTCAGGAAATTGCGGGCCTGCTGGGTGCCGATGCGCCGCAAGCCGTAATCATCCTTCGCGTTCGCCTCCAGGATTTCCGTATACGCCTTGGCACGCGTCTTGTCGGTCGGCGTGCCTTCTTTCTCCAGGTTGGCCAGAAGTTCACGGGCGCGGTCAAATGCGCTCAGCCGCAGGTGCGCGTCGAGCGTGAACCAAGCCACGGCGCTTTTCTGCGCTTCTGAAAGGCTGCCCTTGGAGCTCAGCGGCTCAAGCCGGCTGAGCACCTTCTGATAGTACTGCAGGATGTACTCGGCACGCGCGTTGCGGATCTGGCGCTCGACTTCGTCCAAGCCGGCAAAATCCGACTCGATCTTCAAAGCGCTGGCCGCGGCTGCGGCGGGGTTGTTCAGGACGGGACTGGCTGCGAGTTGGCCGGTCGGTGCCGGCTCGGCACCGGGCGACGAGTCCCGAACGATCCGCTTGATACGCGATTTATTGTACGGCTGCTGCTGACCATCGTGGCCTTCAAGCCATACGACCAGCTCCGTCTCCTTCACGATCCGGCCGGTCAGTGTGCGCCCGTCCTTGAGCTCAATCGTATCGGCGTAGGTGGCCGCCGCGGCCAGCAGCGCCACGATGGTGCCGAGTAACAGTCTCATGGTTAGGTCGCGCTCCTGGTAAACGGGTCCGGCCGGTCATTGCACCGGCGGGAGCTGACGCTGCATGGCGTAGAGCATCACATTCATCGCGATGCGGCGTGCGTATGCGGGCAGCGGTCCGCGGCACTCCGGGTACAGGGCGTAGCTGAATCCGCTGGACAGGTCGTGCTCACACAGCACGCCGACCTCTTTGCGGCCGATCTCGATGGCGTACAGGCTGACGCGCCCCCAAGCGGGCCCGGTGTCGCGCAGCGTCTTGCGCATGGGCGCCTTCTGCACAAAAAAGCCTTGGGAGCCCTCGATCTCGCCGGTGAACAGAGGGTGCGAGAGCGGCAGCAGCCGGATATTCAGGTTCGGGTCCAGTTTGCGGATTTCGGCCCGCAGGGATTCCGCCCAGGCCGGCGCGCCGCTGACAACTTCGGCCACGACGAAGCCGTTGCCGTGCAGCGCGGCGCTGATCTTCGTCTTCTGGACCTCGTTGAGCGGCTGCTCGCCGGTGCATGAGATCCAAGTCAGACCGGCCGGTCCGCCGCCCTTCGACACGTCCTTCACCGAGGTGCGGTAATTGGCCCGCATGGCGCGGTCGAAACCGTTGAGCAGGTCCGGCCAGAGCGGGGTGGCGCTGCCCACCTGGACGTACTCGGCGTTCAACGAATGCCAGCCCTGCGCCGCCGCCTGGTAGTGCGAGAGTGTGAAGGTGCCCGGCAGCGGTTCACCGTCGGAGGTGTATTCCAGCAGGTTATTGACGAAGCCGAACGCGGCCGGCGCCTTGTCGACGTGATCCAAATGCCAGGCGCAGGACCAGTCTTCGTTGGTCACGAACACGAAGTTCTTCACCCCGTTGCCAAGCACTTTGAGCTTGCCGCTCAAGTCCAGTTTTTCCTTGATGGTGTTCAAGCGGTCATCTTTAGGCAGATCCTTCAGCTCGTACTCAGGAAATGCGCTGCGCAAGCCGCTCTCGACTACTGCGCGGCCTTCCTTGAAATCGTCGGCGATGTTGACGATCAGCGCGCCGCCTTCGAAGCAGTAATCGCGCAGCTTCTTCCAGTCGGCTGCCGTCCAGTCGAAGGGACCGACGAAATTGACGTACAGGATGGGAACGCGAACCAATTCCTCGATCGCGACCGGCGGATCGGCCGGAATGTGCCTCCAGTTAAAGCTGTGTTTGCGCTGCCGCATCAGATAGCGCATCATGTGTTCGGCGTCGCGCAGGTAGTCGGGCGACGGGTCGGCACTGGGGTTGCGGCGCACCACCATGCGCTCGATGACGGTGGATGAATTGGCGCGCGAGAGCGTTTCCAGGGCAATGGCGGTCCAATACGGACTGCCGACGAACAGCCCGGTATCGCGGTCGTACAGAAAACGCAGCAGCGTGTCAGCCTCGGTGCGCAGGTGGTCGACGCCGTTAAGCTGCTGTTTTCCCGAAACGGCCGCTACTTCCGACAAGTAGCGTGCTTCGATGAAGGCGCCGATGATGGGATTCAGTCGCCCGCTGATCAGCCACTGCAGCGAGAAGCCCAGCACGTTCTGTTGCACGAACTGCTCAATGGTCCGCGTGAGCAGGTCCTCATAGCGCTCGTCAAGGTAACCCAGTCCGCGCGACATGCCTTCGATCTGCGAGCGGTTGGACTTGTACTGGTTGCAGGTGCGGCCGCCGGCGCCGTAGGCCATATCGCTGGTCATCATCAGCCCGGCGGTTCCCAGTGCGGTCCAGGCGACGGAAGTGGCCTCGTTCAGACCGCCGTACTTGTCCATGCGCGAACGAAAACCGCCGTCCCCGGCCTGGGATTCGGTCCAGTAGCGCGCCGCGCTGACCCATACGTCGGGCCTGCAGTTCTTACCGGCGAAGTGCGCCTCGCGCAAAGCCACGACGGCCGCGGCCGAATTGACATGGTCCGAGTTGAGCGCGGTCGTCCCGGGCTTGTCATGGCTGTACTCGGCCCAGCCGCCATCGTCGCGCTGCGCGTGCTCCAGCCAGGCGATATCGCCCGCGACGGTGGAGCCATAGCGCTCAACGTCGGCATAGCGGGCAAAAAAGTAGAGACGCGCCGCCACCGTCGCGACCTTGTCGATTTTGGGTTTCTGCTCCTGGGGTGCGCGTTCGCGGGCGCCCGGGCCGCGCTCCTCTTTTTCAACCGGCTTGTATTCATCGCGCTCCTGCTCGGCCAGCCAGGCCAGTCCCTTGAGCGTCTTGGGATCGTTGAGCGGATTACCGTTCTCGGCAAAAGCCGAGAAGATCAGGGATGTGATGGAGACCGAATCGTTTCCATCGCCCGCGGCGAAATAGCCGTCGTCGTTCTGGAGCTTCTGAAGCACCTGGGTCGAATCGTGTACGGCCTCCACGATGCGATCCTCGACGGGGTCCTCAATGGGAATGTAGCGCACCGGGACCGGCATCTCGGGGGCCTGACCGGCGGTGAGGGCTTCATCCACCTCGCGCAGGCTGACCCGGAGCAGGATCAGCGGCTCGTTGAGGTTCGCCGGATATTGGATCATAAAGGCCGCTTCGCCGGTGATGCGTTCGAATTCGGGCACGCGCACGCGGCCGGTCCAGGCGCCGGCAATGGGAAACCACTCGCTGACCGGGATTTCGACTTCGGCGCCCATCAGCTCGCCGTCGGCCCAGAAGCCCGGAATGATCATCTTGACGGGCTGCGGACTCTCCTTCTTGCGGCCCGGGATAATGGGCAGGATGGCATAATCGTATTCGCGGCCGGGCCGGATGCGCCCGCGCAGCGCGAGATAGATGGTGATGGTGACGTCCTGGCTGTTGCCGCCTTGGACCTCCTTGGGATTGATCACCAGCCCGCGCCAGCCGCCGGTGCTGACCTTGCCGAATTCCCGGTAAGCCACCTGCAATCCCCGCTGATAGCGCACCAGGGTGGAGCGGTCTTTGCAACGCACCACCACGCGGCCGAAATCAGCCTCGCCGTCGAAGCTGTAGATCAATTGGGTATTGTCGTAGGCGCTCTCACGCACCTTGGCGTCCTGGTCGCGGTGATTGAGATCGCCATTGGCGACCAGGTTCGGCCCGGCCTGCGCCGCGCGGATGCTCAGCAAAAGGCCCGAAATGGACATCGCCGCTAACCGTCGAAAACAATACGTTCGCGTCATGGATCGCCCTCTGAGAACAGAATAACCCCTTGATGCTACCACGGCGGGCTGCCAGGGTACATGTCCGCCGCGGCGGATCTTCGCCGGGAATTGTATGGGACAGGTGCGGGCAGGCAAAGGGGGTCTAGAAACCAGACATTGGAGACCAGAGACTAGAAAGACGCGGCACGCGTACGCGGCACGGGGTGTGAGCACGCGGTGCGATTCTAGTTTCCAGTCTCTAGTCTCTAGTTTCTAGTCTCTAGGCGGGGGCTTTCTTCGCCCAGAGCTTCTTGAAGAGGCCGGCCTTCGGCTTGCCGGGCAGCTCGGGCTTGTTCTGGGCCGCGATGCTCTTGGCCATCTCGCGGATGGCGAGCCGCGCCGGGCTGCTCGGCGAGTTGGCCCGCATGGGGTGGCCGAAATCCAGGGCGCTTGACACGCGCCGATAGTCATTGGGAATCAGCGCGAAGACCGGGCGGCCGAACTGCCTTTCGACGTCTTCAGGCGCGATGCGATCGTGTTCCGCCTTCCAGCGGTTGATGACGAATTCGATCTTTTTTTCCTCAGCCCCCATCTGCATCAGGGTATCCACGATTCGCGCGGCATTGCGGATGCTCGGCACCGAAAGCTGCGTGACGATCAGGATCGTGTGAGTGCTCGAGAGCGCCACCGTGCTCAGGAAATTGAACGAACGCGGCAGGTCCACGATCACATAGGCGAACATGGTCCCCAGCACACCGAGCGTCTGTGAAACGCCTTCGGGCGTAACATTGTGCGCGTCCGCCACGTTCTCGGGCCGCCCGAGGATCGCCACGCCGCAGGGCAGCGGGCACAGCGCGGTCTCGAGCACGCTGCGGTCGACCTCCGCGCCGGCCCGGCAGATGTCGGCCAGCGAGTACTTGGGCTTGACGTCGTAAGCGGCGGCGATGTCGCCGTACTCGACGTTTAGATCCACTAAGGCGCTGGGGCGGTCAGTCACGTCCGCCAATTCGAACGCCAGGTTACAGGCCAGCGTCGTGGCGCCGACGCCGCCGGAGGCGCCGATGACGCAGATGCGCCGCGAGTCGGTGGCCGTGCCGGCGCGCGTGGTGCGGATGCGGTTGAGCGCGGCTTCCAGGTCGGGCACTTCGATGGGTGCGCACACGAACTGGCCGCAGCCGCTGCGCATGGCCGAGATGATCGTGGTCGGATCGCGCGAGACGCTGACGCCGATGATCGCCATATCCGGCACCAGCCGCAGGATCTGCTGCACCATCTGCAGCGCCTCCTCGGGCACCGGATCGAGATTGACCAGCACCAAGTCCACCGAGTGGGCCGCCAACCCGGGGCGCAGCTCGTCCCAGGTGCTGCAGGGTTGAACCAGGTTCACGTCGGGTACTTGCTCCAGCGCACGCGCCAACTCCTCCAGCGCCGGCGCGGAACTTGCATAAATGGCAGCTCGAATCGTCTGCAGCATGAGAATTCCTCGGGGTCGAGTGTTCAGTTTTCAGTTTTCGGGCTCAGTCCTTCGTCGGCGCGCGACCCATGCGTACGGGACCGTCCGCACCGAGTGCCCCTGAGTGAATATCGTCCGGATTCAGCGGGCGCTTGGCAGTGCGCCCAGATGTGGGCGACGCTGCCGGACGCGAACTCTGGAGGCGCGCTTATGGGACGCGGAAAAGTTCAATTGCGCTCCGGTTGCTGCCCCAACGGGAAGGTACCTTTGAACGCTTGGCGTTTAGAGCTGGGAGCTGAAAACCGAAAACTGAAAACTGAACACTCACTTGCAGATTTCACGCATCAGAATGGAGGCGTAGCAGCCCGCGTCCAGCGTAAACGAGACTTCCAGATAGGGCCCGTGCGCGTCCTCGCCGGCCAATAGGTTTGTATCCAGCGGGCGGAAACGCAGCGGGCGCCGCGCGCCTTCGACGCGGGCCTCGCGCTGCGTCCCAAAATCTTCAAGCTTCAGTCCAGCCGACGCCAGCACGCGCGCCTCCAGTTCGCCCGGAAAGCCATCGGGCTGTGTCATGCGATGCCCGAAAAGCGGACCGGACGGCGATATCTCGAACGCGTCGCAGCGCGGTTGCTCCGGCGTTTCATCGATGACGCGGAATACGGCGCCGTTGGCATGTTTCCAGGCCAGATCGCCCGCGCGGACGCGATCGATTTCCGCCAAGCGTGTGACGACCACTTGATTGAACAGCGCGCTCTGCACGGCCGACAGGTAGAGACTGACCAACCGCCGATCGAGGCTCGACCAGGCGCGGCGCGCATCGCGTTTGAAACGCAGCAGGGCCTGACACGCGCGGCGCTGCTCGCCAAGGCTGTGCGGCCAGAGGCGGGCGGCCGCGTGCAGGTCGCCCGCGTCATAGCGCGCCCGGGCCTCGCGGACGGGTCCGCGGTCAAGTTCGCCGGGCCGACCGAGCATCAGGGCGAACGCCTCCTCGAAATCGCCGCGCAGCGCCGCCAAGCCGATGGCCGCGTTGTCGCCGCGGGCGCCGAAGCGCTGCGCGTCGAAGTAGTTCGGAACGCCGCGGCGCGTGCCGACAGACAGAATCGCCTCGGCGGCGGAGACGTCCCAGCGCACCGCCTGCCGCATCTTGATGCGGAAGCGATTACCCTTCAGATGCCCGATGCGCAGCTTGTTCGTGTGGCGCGCGACGGACAGCACCCGCCAGCCGCGCCCGCTTAGCCCGGCAACGGCTTCGGTTTCGACATGCTCGGCGCTCATGAGCTGTTTCGTCAGCGCGTGCGCGTCTTTCAGGCCCGCGTATCCAACGTCGCGCGCCCGAATCCCGAGCCGCTCGCCCACTTCGCGGGCCACCTGCTGCGTGGTCATTCCCAGCTTCTCGACCACAAAGTAGACGTGCGTGCCTTCGCCGCTGGGCTGATAGAGCGGGATCTCCTCCACCTGGAAGTCTTCATCGTGTTGCTTGATGACGCCGCCGATGCCGGGCAAAACGGCGGTGAAGTAGGGCAGCGCATTGCTGGTCAGCATGTTAAGCATGAGCTCGGGAGGGCGAGCCTCCCGGCGAGCCACTCGGGAGGATGAGCCGCAGCTCGGCAGGCGCCTCGCCTTCCCGTAAGGCTAACGGCTCCGCGTCTTGACCGCACGCCGGCCGCGTCTAGGATGCCGTCGGCCGTGGCGCTCTGGCCCGGCCGCTTGGAAGGAGGTCGGTGTGAGGCAAACGAATCGGTTGGCGCTGCTGTGGGCGTTGTGGGCGGTCGCGGGCGGCTGCACGGCCTCCTCCGGTGGTGGCGGTGGCACCGGGGGCGGCGCGAACCCCCAGTCGGTTACGAACATCAGCCGCGCGATCAATGACGTGCTGACGTGCATGAACGCCGGGACCATGCAAACGGACCAGCAGACGCTGGCCGAATTGCAGGCCACCTACGCCCAGATCCCCGCACCGAAGCCGGCGTTCGCCGCTTTCGTCACCATGGCTGAGACCTCCTTCGCCGACATTCAATCGACGTGCATGCCGATCGAGATGATTACGGACGCCCAGAATCGAACATTCGCCTGCATCGGCGTGGATACGCGCGTTACCACCGCGCAGAACTTCCGCGATCTGCGCTCCGGGTTCCTGCGTTCGACCGGGTTGATGATGAGCTTCTCGCAGGTGGTGGACCAGTTCGTCACGCAGCAGAACATGAAGGCCGATCAAATCTGCGCGTCGGCGGCGGGCATGAACCCGGAGTTGGACGCGCTCGTCACACGGTTGACCACCTCCGCCAATCGGCGCGCGGGATGCATCAACTCGACCACCCGCGTGACCGACGCGGACGCGCGCCAGGTGCTGCAGTCCGAATATTTTGTCTCGGCGGTAAACCAGACGTTACTGGAATTCGCCCAACAGTACGTGC
>DASXUA010000369.1:0-4906 GCA_036505095.1 Phycisphaerae bacterium | reverse complement strand
GTGCAGTTTGTGCGCATCGATGGCCAGACCATGACCGATCACATTCGCGACCAGAAGCTGCTGGAAGGTCCACTCCCCGATCTGCTGCATCGCGTAGACGACTTGCTGACCATCAACGTGCAGGTTGCGACGGAATTCATTGGCAAGATGACCGAAGAGCGTCGACCTGATTACCCGGTCGAGGCCCTGCGGCAGCTCGCGCGCAATGCCGTCATGCATCGGACGTACGAAGGCACCCATGCACCAGTTCGCGTTTACTGGTTCGTGGATCGCGTTGAGATCCAAAACCCAGGCGGTCCATTCGGCCTCGTCAATCGCGACAATTTCGGGCAGCCCGGGGTGACCGATTACCGCAATCCGCAATTGGCCGAGGCGATGCGCGTCCTCGGTTTCGTCCAGCGCTTCGGCGCCGGAATCCCGATCGCACGCAAAGAACTCCAGCAGAACGGCAATCCTCCGCCGGAGTTCCAAGTTGATGCTACGCACGTGCTGGTGACGCTCCGACCGCGCGCACTCAAGCCGGCGGCGACATGAGCCCGGCCCGTTCACCTATGGCACAAGTCCCATTTGCGCTGGCACCGAATCCGAGATAACGGTCGCCCGCGTCGGATCGAGCCACGGGGCAATCTGTTCGCGGATGAAGGCGGTGCTGGCCCAGCCCATGTGGTGGCCGAAGTGGCCCAGGCGGCAGAAGTCGCGGCACCAGTGCACCTGCTCGAGTTTGCGGTACTGCAGCTCGTCGTCCGGATAGAGTATTCGCGGCCGATGAAATCCGACCAGGCCGGCCGCCAGGCCGAAGCGGCGATCGATGCTCCCGAACAAGCAGGTCCCCAGACCGAGCAGGCCGAAATCGCGCCGGCTGATCAGCCCGATACAGCGATGGACGTTCCGCAAGGCCGGAGTCAGCGGATAGGTCGGCGAAAGCGCCGGACAGGCGAGAATCAGCGTGTCGATTCGCGCGCGGCGCCCAAGCCGCTCGGCCGCGAATATCGCCACGCCCGTACCACCGCTGTAGGCCAGCACGTGCAGCGGCGCGGTCGGATAGGCGCGCCGGAAGCTGCGGATCAGCCGTGCCAAGCGCGCCCCGCTGACCAGATTGCGCCGCAGGGCGATCAGATCGCCCAGCAATTCACCGGGAAAACCGCGATGCCAGTCGAACAGATAAGTCGCGTGCGGTAATCCGGCCTCGCGAAAGCCGCGGCGCGCCACCAGCGGTCCTATCTGGATGCCGCCGATGCCGTCTAGCAGGATGATGACGCCGCGGCTCGGATCGCCCACAAGCGGCTCTGCCCCTTGCGCGAGGCGCTCGCGCGCGTAGTCCAGCAGCATCCGGCCCCGGCTGATCAGGCTGAGCATACGACCAGTGTATACCCGCCAGACCGCGAGTCCCAATCCCGCACTGCTGTACTGTCGCTGCCGGCTTGATTACCCTTTAGCGCTATGCCGCATGCGAACAACAACAACGCGCTGCTGAAGGTGCGCGACCTGAAAGCACACTTCCCGATCCGCAAGGGATTCTTCGGCCGGATCGAGGGGCAGGTGAAGGCGGTCGACGGCGTGAGCTTCGACGTGCGTCGCGGCCGGACGCTCGGACTGGTGGGCGAGAGCGGCTGCGGCAAGACGACCGTCGGCCGCACGATCCTGCGGCTGATTCCGGCCAGCGGAGGCGGTGTGTTGTTTGACGACGTCGACGTCTTCGCGCTCGACCGCAAGGCACTACGCGGCCTGCGCCGGCAGATGCAGATCATCTTCCAGGACCCGATCGGCAGCCTCAACCCGCGCATGACGGTCGGCAACATCGTGGGCGAAGCGCTTACCGTACACCGCATCGCCAAAGGCCGCGCCCGCCGCGAGCGCGTCGCGCAGCTTCTGGAGCGCGTGGGTCTCGCGCCCGCGCACATGTCGCGCTATCCGCACGAGTTCTCCGGCGGTCAGCGGCAGCGCATCGGCATCGCCCGCGCGCTGGCGCTCGAGCCGAAATTCATCGTGTGCGACGAGCCGGTGAGCGCCCTGGATGTATCCATCCAGTCGCAGATTCTGAACCTGCTGGCCGACTTGCAGCGGGACCTGGGCCTGGCGTATCTGTTCATTGCGCACAATCTGGCGGTCGTCGAGCACTTGAGCGAAGACGTCGCCGTCATGTATCTCGGCAAGATCGTCGAAAGTGCGCCGGCCGCCGAGTTGTACGCCCAGCCGCGGCACCCTTATACGCAGGCCCTGCTGGCCTCCGCCCCCGAGCCTGATCCGGGGCGCCGCCGGCAGCGCGTCGTGCTGCCGGGTGAGGTGCCCAGCCCGATCGATCCGCCGCCCGGCTGCGCTTTCCATCCGCGTTGCCCGTTCGCGACTGAAATCTGCCGCCGTGAAGTGCCGGTCCTGGAGACCAAGCCCGGCGTGTCCCACGCGCACCGCGTTGCATGCCATCACGCGGATCAGCTTCTGAATACCCTGGAAGCACTCGCGCGTCCGCGGACGTAGCGTTATCGGAACCGCCAAGACGCCAAGATCGCCAAGAGAAACAGCAAAGAGCGTGCGAAGCACGTTGCCCACCATCTTGGCGTCTTGGCGGTTTTTCATTGCATCTTGGCGGTTCCGCGCGCCGTCCGCGTATCGTAAGCTTCATCCGAAAGCGAGGTCACGATGGAAGTTGCAGAAATCCTGCCGCTCAGCCGGGCCGCCATCCGCGAGCTGCTCCGGGCGCGCACTGTTGAGGAGCCCTGCACGGCGGACGAGCGGCGCCGCGTGCCGCGCTGGCCCTTTCCGGGGACGGTCGAGATCTGGTCGAAGAATGCCGATGGGTTGGAGTTTCATCAACTGGGCACGTGCAGCAACCTGAGCGAAGGCGGCGCCGGCATCGTGACCGATTGCTGGCTGCCGGTCGGCGACACGCTTGACATCGCAATTCATCAGCCGGAGGCCAGCTATCACGGCCGGGCCATCGTGCGGCACTGCTCGCGCTACGCGGAAGGCTACGGCGTCGGCATGGAATTCATCGAATAGCGGCTCGCCGGGCGGCTCGCTCTCCCGCAAGCGGCTCGCCCGCCCCTATCCAGAATCATTCCGAAATCAGCTCATCGGCCCGCGCCTGCCAGGTTTCGTCCGCGCCATGCTGCTTGAAAAATCCGATGAAGGCCCGGGCCGCGTCGCGCTTGCCCTGCTCGACCAGCACCATCGCGGCCAGGTAATACGGAAACGGATTCTCGGGCATCATCTCGGACACGCGCTGGGCGGCGCCCAGGAATTGCTGGTCGGCATCGGCCGGATCCCACGGTCGCTGCTGCAGCGCCGCGCTGAGCGAATCCACCGCGGCCTGCGGCTGATTCCGCGCGCAGGCCGCCATGGCTTGCGCCATGCGCGCCAGCGTCTGAGTGCCGTCGAGCGCCAGCGCCTGCTCCGCGCGGCGCGCGGCGTCGTCAAAACGGCCGTGCAAAGCCTCGACCCACGCCATGCGCGCCAGCAAGCGCCCATTGGAGGGTTCGCGGTCCAACCAACTTCCCAGCATCGAACGCGCGCGGTAAATGGCTCCGTAGCGCGTCAGCGAGTCGCAGAGGTTGATCGCGCTGGCCGGATCGTCCGGCAGATCCAGCGGCTGCACTTCGAGCAGAATGCGGGCCTCGTCAAGCCGGCCGGCAGCGGCATACAGCGCGGCCAGATTCACCGTGGCGGTCACCGCGCCGGGGTCTTCGAACAGCACCAACTGGTATTCGAGCATCGCCTGGCGTTTGTCGCTCAGGGCCTTACATGCCGCTAGATTCGTGCGCGCATGCGTACGCGTTTTCAGCCAGGCGCCGCGTTTCGGGATGTGAGCCAATAGAGCTTGCAGGCGATCGCGGGCTTCGTCGGCCCGGCCGCTCTGAATCAGGATTTCGCACAGCGCCATGGTGGAGGACGTGTCGTAACTGTTCTGCGCGATCAGTTCGCGCAGCAGAGCTTCGGCTGCATCGATGCGCTGAGTCTTGCGATATAACTCGGCCAGAGATGCCGCGGCCGGTTTGAAGGCCGGATCGAGGCGCACCGCCCGCTGATACGCCCAGATGGCTCGTTCCAAATCGCCGGACTCTTCGTAGGCCTGAGCGAGCCGTGCATATCCCTTGCCATAACGGGGATTTGCCGTCAGGGCTCGTGCGAGCGTCTCGATCGCTGCCGCCTCCCGGCCCATCCGCAGATGCGACATACCGACCACCTGCAACGCCTCGCAGGTCATCCGCCACGGATGCAGCTCCGCATCGTGCAGCGCCAACTCCGAGGCCTTTTCGTAGTTTTTCACGGCCAGGCCATGCTGCCGCGCCGCCTCTTCCTCTTCGCCGTGCTTCAGGGCGCTCTCCGACTCTTCCTTGGCGCGATTCGCCGCGCGGAAGTAGACCCAACTCATGTGTTCCCACACGCCGGGCTCCTCCGGGAAAAGCATTGCGATGCGCAGGTCGCGTGCCAGGTTATCGTGGTAATAAGTGGCCGTCCGCCAGCTCACGAGCAGCATTGCCGCGGCCATGCCCGCCCACGCCAGGCCGCCAGCCGTCAACGCGCCCGTCCGCGACGAGCGCCGCGCCGCCCACAAGACCAGATGGACTAGCGACCAGACGGCGATCAGATACAGCCCAATGTTGGATTGGTAGGTGTAGCGGTCGGCGGCCTGCGCGCGGCGCACCGCCGTCAGGTACAGCGTCGGCCCGATCGCCGCCAGAAACCAGAGCCAGCCGAACGCCGGCAATCGGGACCATCTCCAGGCGAACACGACGGCCGTGGTGATTCCGAATACCAGCACGATGCCCAGGATCGTCGCGGAATCCGTCCACCAGACCACTCCAGCCGGCGGATACCACGGCGAAAGTCCCTCTGGCCAGACCACGTGCGTGAGGTACCATCCGAGCGAGACGAAGCCGCGCGCCACGCGCGACCCCTGCAGCGCGGC
>DASXUA010000368.1:0-1898 GCA_036505095.1 Phycisphaerae bacterium | reverse complement strand
ACGGAGTCCCGGCTGGCGGTCCGACTGCTGCGCCGCGTTGCGGCGGCGGCCCGGCGGGCGGTGCGCCCGCTGCACCCCGCTGGGCTGCCGGCGGGACACCGGGCGCCGGCTGCGGCGTTTCGGGAGGTCTGCCCACCGATGGTCCCTGGGCGGCCGCGCGCGCCGCCTCGGCGCTGCCTGCGGCCAGCGCACCGGCATCCATCGCGAACTGATGAATCGACGGTTCGCGCGTGATCGGCGTGGCGGAGAAGCGGATGTGCCCCAGCCGTTTGGCATACTCCAGACCGATCATTCCCAAGCCGCCGTCGCCGGCCAGCGCCCGGCGCATCTGCTCCATCCCGTCGGCCTCGGCCAGCAGCGTGGCCTTGGTGCCGGTCGCCTGCTTGTCAGCGCTGTAGAGCGATGCATCCGCCGACAGCACCGTCGCCGAGTAGCGCCCGTCGGCCTCGCGGCGAACCTTGTTGGCATCCGCTTCGGCCTGGATCATGCGGTTGGCACACTCGCCCTGGAAGGAGGCCAGGCGGGTCTCGGCGCGCTTGGTGGCTTCCACGAGTTGCCGCTCCTGATCCTGCAACGACGCGCGCGCCTGGGCCTGCTGCTCTTCGACCTGCTGATCCGCGAGTTTCTTTTCCTGAATGACCTGCTCGTATTCCTTGTAGAAGCGGAACTCGCCGGGGATGACCGACACGACTTCGATGCCATACGGCCCGAGCCGCGCGTTCAATTCCGTCAGCGACTCCTGCGCGCGCTCATTGCGCTTGGCGGCGTCGTACATTTCCTCGGTGGTGAGCTGTCCGAACGACGAGAAGCACACGTGCCGCGCGAAGGGCTCAATCCACGTCTCGGCGAAGCGCAGCCCGGTCCCGCTGCGCCGCAGGACCTGCGGCGCCTTGTCGGGAATGAGCTTGAAATTGATGATCATGTCGAGGCTGACGTTGCTGCCGTCGGCCGTCTTGAGCTTCAGGTCTCGGCCGGCGCCGCCCGGTCCCTGGCGCCAACTCAAGTCCAGGCGCTGACTGGTGCGGTCCAACACGTAGAATTGGCTCAGGTAGGGGACAAACAGGTGATAGCCGGCGCGATCGCGCAGCACCAACTCGCCCGTTAAGTTATCGACCTGCACGCCGACCTCGGTTTCGCGTACGCGGGCAATGCCATGCTGCATGACATAGATCAGCACCACCACGAGCGCCAGCAGCAGAATGCGCCGCGGCCATCTGCCCCGCCAACGCCCGCGTATTCCATTTCCCGGCCCCTTGAAGAACGCACCCAAGCGCAGCAGCAGGGGGGGCGGCGCGTCAGGATCAGTTGAAATGAACTCCGGCTGGGGTTTGGGAGTTTCCTCGCCGTTCATCACAGACCTCGCAAATTCCGATTTCGCATCTTCGGGCCCGCAACAGCCACGCCGTTCGCCCGCGCAGGCTCACTACGGCCGCATATGGTCACGCCGCGTGCCGCCGAGGCAGTCATAGCGTGTTTCATCGCAAGTACCTGCCGAACAATAGGTTACACCGATCCCGCGAGCCGGCGCCCCCGCCAGTCCGACGGCGTGAAGTGTCAGAATCCTGACAGTCGCAAAGAATCCTGACAGCGCAGCAGTAGCGGCGCGCTGGTGGCAGCTGGGGGCTTGCTGACTTCCCGCTGCGATGCACGTATCTGCGCGGCACAGCTCCGCAACGTGCAGACGCGGCGACCGAGGCGCTTTATGCTATTGGCCAGCAGGCCAGGGTGCCTGCTATCGCGAGGAGAAAACGATGAGTCCCCAAACCCCCGTGGCCGGGCCTCAGAGCACAGACCACGTGGATAGCGACGACGCTCTTACCAGAATGGGTATTTACGATCAGTTGGCGTCCGCGCACACAAAAGCCGCCATACTCAATTGGTGCCTGGCTGGTTGGACA
>DASXUA010000367.1:0-3076 GCA_036505095.1 Phycisphaerae bacterium | reverse complement strand
TCAAGAAGCCCGGGACCATTGGATGACCCATGCGCACATCCGCGACGCGGCCGTCGACATGGACCCCGTGCCGAGCCTGGTCATCGACCTGGCCGGCAAGCTGGTCGTGGTCACCGAGCGGGCGCGCGCCATCTTCCGCGTCAGTGCCGCAGACGTGGGTCGCCCGCTCGACGACCTGGCGGTGTCCTACCAGCCCACCGAGCTGCGCGGCTTGATCGAGCAGGCGGTCGCCGACCGCCGCCCCGCGCTGCGCCGCGATGTGACCTGGAACACGGCTTCGGGCGACGCGCGCTCCTACGACGTGCACGTCCTGCCGCTGATCGATAACGCCGGGCGGCTCCTGGGCAGCAAGATCGTGTTCGTGGACATCTCGCGCTACCACCGTTTGCAGGAGGAACTGCACACCGCTAAACAGGAACTCGAGACCGCCTACGAGGAATTGCAATCCAGCAACGAAGAACTCGAAACCACCAACGAGGAGCTGCAATCCAGCAATGAGGAACTGGAAACCACCAACGAAGAGCTGCAATCGGCGAACGAAGAGCTCGAGACCATGAACGAGGAGTTGCAGTCCACCAACGTGGAATTGGAGACGGTCAACAGCCAACTGCGCGAACTCAGCGCCGATACCGAGCGCACGAATGGGCTGCTGACGTCCATCCTGGGCAGCCTGCGTTGCGCCGTCGTGGTGCTGAATCGGGAGCTGGACGTGCTGGTCTGGAACGCGTACGCCGAGGAACTCTGGGGCCTGCGCGCCGCGGAGGTCGAGGGGCGGAATTTCCTGAAGCTCGACATCGGGCTGCCGGTGGCCAAGCTGCGCGCCGCCCTGGGCGCGTGTCTGACCGGCGAAAACGATCACCAGGTCACGACGCTGGAGGCGGTCAATCGCCGCGGGCAAAAGATGGAATGTCATGTCACCTGTTCGCCGCTGAAGAATGGCGGCGCGCCAGCCAAGGCCGGCGGCGTTATACTCCTCATCGACGAAACGCGTGAGAAGACCTGAGGGCGGTCCGCACGACGGTACTCCTGAGCGGGCTCATCCGTTGCACATTCCGGATAGCACATCGCAGGTCGGCTGACCTACCCCGGTTTTCTGGCATAATGTATAACGGTCCGCAGCGCCGGGGTCCGCTGGTCTATTGCGCGGCGGGATTTCGATGAAGAACCGTTCACCCAAGTCGCCGTCGGCCAGTCCAGCCGTACATGAGAGCCAGCGAGCAGTCCGCGAGCACGCCGGCGCGGCGGACTGGCAGGGTGTGGCCGAGTCCGATGACTGCTTCGAGCAGGCGCCCGTCGGCCTGCAATGGGTCGGGCCGGACGGACGCATTCTGCGCGCCAATCAGACCGAACTAGAGATGCTGGGTTATGCGCGCGACGAATATGTCGGCCACCACATCGCCGAATTCCACGCCGACCCGCAGGTCACCGAGGATCTGCTGCGGCGCCTGCAAGCCGGCGAGACGCTGCACGATCGCGAGGTGCGGCTGCGGGCACGCGACGGATCCATCAAGTACGGACTGCTCAGCTCCCAAGCGCTCTTTGAGGACGGGGAACTTGCTTACACCCGCTGCTTCACGCGCGACATTACCGAGCGCAAGCGGGCCGAAGAGGCATCGCGCGAGAGCGAGCAGCGGCTGCGGCTGATCCTGGACTCGTCCTTGGATGCGATTGTGACGGCCGACGCGAATGGCACCATTACCGGCTGGAACGGGCGCGCCGAGCAGACCTTCGGCTGGTCGGCGGCCGAGGCGTTGGGCCGCTCGCTGCACGAGCTGCTCATGCCGCCCCGCGAACGCCCCGCGCATCTGGCGGGTCTCAAGCGCTTCCTGGAAACGGGAACAGGACCGATTCTCAACCGCCGCATCGAGGTGACCGCGCTGCACCGCGACAGTCACGAATTCCCGGTGGAGCTGACGGTCACGTCCATGCGCTGGCGCAGCTCTTATCTTTTCAACGCTTACGTGCGCGATATCACTGAGCGCAAGCGGGCAGAAGAGGCGGCGGCGGCGATGGCGGCGCTGGTCGCGTCGTCCGACGACGCCATCATCGGCAAGGACTTGAACGGGATCATCACCTCCTGGAACCGCGGCGCCGCAGAGCTCTACGGCTATTCGGCCGGCGAGGCCATCGGTCACCCGGTCACCATGCTGATGCCGCCCCAGCAACAGCACGAGGAGGCCGATTTTCTGGCGCGGCTGAAACGCGGCGAGCGCATCGAGCATTTCGACACCCAGCGCCTCACGCGCGACGGACGCCTGATCGATGTATCGCTCACGATTTCGCCCGTGATCGATCGCGAGGGACGCATCATCGGCGCTTCGAAGATCGCGCGCGACATTACCGAGCGCAAGCGCGCCGAGCGCGTCTTGCAGGAGAGCGAAGCGCGCTTCCGCCAGTTGGCGGAAAACATCCGCGAGGTGTTCTACATCTCGGACTTGCGCGCCGAGCGCATGCTGTATCTGAGCCCGGCCTTCGACGAAATCTGGGGCTGCGCCCGCGAGCAGTTCTACGAGGCGTCCGGGAGCGGCCATTCCTTCCTGCGGAGCGTTCACGCGCTCGATCGCAAACGTGTCGCGGCCGCGATCCAGCGGCAACTGGACGGCGAACCCACAGATACCGAATACCGCATTGTGCGCCCCGACGGCAGCACCCGCTGGATCTGGGACCGGGCCTTCCCGGTTCGCGACGGGTCGGGCCAGGTTTATCGCACGACCGGGATCGCCGAAGATGTTTCCGAGCGCAAACGGGCCGAGGCCGTCCGGACGCGCCGCGTGCGTCATGCCACCTTGCGCGCCGACGTGAGCAGTGCCCTGGCGACGGCCCGGACTTCCACGCAGCAGGTACTGCAATCCTGCGCCGAAGCCATCGTGCGGCATCTGACGGTCTCCTTCGCGCGCATCTGGACGGTCGATGCCGCCGGCACGACGCTCGAGTTGCAGGCCAGCGCCGGGCTGTACACGCACCTGGACGGACCGCACAGCCGCGTGCCGGTGGGACAACTGAAAATCGGGCGCATCGCCGCGACGCGCCGCCCGCTGCTGACCAACGACGTTGCCAACGATCCGCACATCAGCGA
>DASXUA010000366.1:0-8947 GCA_036505095.1 Phycisphaerae bacterium | reverse complement strand
CGCCACGGGCACGTCCGCATCGATGATCCGCCGGGCCGGCGCCTGCGGCACGCCCAGGAAGAATGCCGAACCCGGCAGCAGCACCGCGATGGTGCCCGCCTCCTTGAGGGCCTCGATCCCCGGATCATCGATCATTTCGAGATGATCGGCCGATATGGCGCGAACTTCGGCCGCCAGCCGCGACGCGCCCATCTGCGAGAGCTGATCGGCGTGCAGCTTGGGCAACAGTCCAAATTCCTTCGCTTTGGCCAGCACATGCCGGGACTGCCGGACATCAAACGCGGTCCGCTCGCAAAAGACGTCGCAGAACTCGGCCAGGCCCAACCGCGAAATTCGCGACAACACACCGTCGGCAAGAACGGTCGCCAGATATTCGTCCGTCCGCCCGGCGAACTCGCGCGGCGTGGTGTGCGCGGCGAGATAAGTGGGTACCAGTTCGATCGGCTGCAACTTGCCCAGACGCGCGACGGCCTCCAGCATCTTGATTTCGTCATCCACGGTCAGGCCGTAACCGCTCTTGATCTCCACCGTGGTGACGCCATTGGCGAGCATGTGTCTTAGCCGCGGCAGCGCCAGTTCCACCAACTCTTCGACGCTCGCCCGGCGCACCGCATCTACCGTGACGCGGATCCCGCCGCCGGCCTGGGCAATCTGCTCGTAGGTGCGGCCCTGGAGTCGCTGGACGAACTCGTCCTCGCGCGTTCCGGCGAAAACCGTATGCGTGTGGCAATCGATCAGCCCCGGCGTGACGCAGCAGCCCTCCGCGTCGATTTCCTCGCAATCAGCCGGCGCCATGAACGCAGCCTCATCGCCGTACCAGACGATCCGCTCGTGGTCGATCATGATCGCCGCATCGTGCAGCAACGTCAGGTTGCGCATGCTCCGCCCGGCCACCGGTCCGGGACCGACAAGGGCGAGTTCACCGATGTTCCGAATTGCAAGCATGATCAGAACCCCGCCCGCGAGGGCGGGGTGGGTTGCGCAAGCAATCAGCCGTCGTACGTCACACCCCCACTAGCGTGGGGGGTTCTGAGCCGCCGCCCGGAAGGGCGGGGCCAGTTACGCTCCCCAAGCCCCCGCATACTCAATCGGGTGCGGTCCGGCATCCACTGCGCTCAATTCGTAGAGCCGTTTGGCGATCTGCCGCAGGTGCAACGCATCATGCGCCACCCAGGAGCCGAGCAGCGTGCCGGCGCTGATCGGGCCGAACTTCGGATGCCGATGGGCTTTCGTCCAATCCACATCTCCAAGGCCTACCAGCCACGCCAGCGATTTGCGGCGCTCGGTCAGAAAACGGGCGGCCGATTCGCGCAGCTCGCGCTCGTTATAGCGCCGCTCGCGGGCCCAGGCCTCCGGATCGATGGGCGGCCACGGTTCACCGGGCGACAGAAGCGTCAAGTCCAACCGCCGCCGGAAGTCGTCAACCTCCTCGTCGGCCAGGTGGTTGACGATCTCCAGAATCGACCACGCCCCGCTCGGCGGCTTCCATTCGGCCTCGTTTGGCGTAATTGAGCGCAGCAGCGGTTCGAGTGCGGCTGGCAAACCGCTCAAACGCCGAATCAATGCGTCGGAATTCATTTCCAGACCTCGTCCGAGTACGATAAACGCGAAGCCGACCGCGGCGCCGCGCGTTGACAATGTATCAGACAGTTTTTGACAACGCGATGCTCAGGAATTCTTTGGTCGCCGGCGCGGTTGAATGGACAGGCGAAGCGCCGCACGGATTTCGGGACCGGCGGCGAGCTATACTTTCGGGGCACAGGGGTACTCAAGGAATGTTCAGCACTTACCATCGGACTTTGACGAGCGCGGCGATTCTGGTCATCAGCGCCTTCGTTCCCGCTTGCGCGCAGAACGATGCCCGGGCGGCGCGGAGCGACGATCGGCCCGCTGACAAGCAGGATGAGACAAGCATGAAGCACAAGAACGACTCGGGGGGCGATCGGCCGCATTACTCGAAATCCGGCTATGACATCACGCCGCTGCCGCGCGAGAAGGTCGCGTCCCTGGCGCGCAAGCTCGATCCCGAAACTTACCGCATCACCCAAAAGGCCGGTACGGAGCCGGCTTTCTGCGGTAACCTGGTCGACAACAAGCAGGAAGGCATCTACACCTGCGTCGTGTGCGGCCTGCCGCTGTTTTCCAGCGAGCACAAATTCAACTCGAGAACCGGTTGGCCTAGCTTCTTCCGCACGTTCGACCCGGACCACGTCAGCCGCCAGCGCGATGAAAGCCTCGACATGGTCCGCACCGAGATCAATTGTGCGCGTTGCGGCTCGCACCTCGGCCACGTCTTCGACGACGGCCCGGCGCCGACGGGCGAGCGACACTGCCTCAACTCGGCCTCGCTGAAATTCTACGAGAAGGGTGCCGATTTGCCGCGCGAGAGCCAGCCCGTCAAGACCGAGGTCGCCTACTTCGCCGGCGGGTGCTTCTGGGGCATCGAGCATTATTTTCAGAAGGGACCGGGCGTGATCGACGCGACCAGCGGCTACATGCAAGGCGAGGTCGAGAACCCCAGCTACAAGCAGGTCTGCACCGATACCACCGGCCACGCTGAGACGGTGAAAGTTGTCTTCGATCCGCAACGGATCACGTTCCGTCGCCTGCTGGAGGCCTTCTTCGTGATGCACGATCCGACGCAACTCGACCGTCAGGGGCCGGATTTCGGCAAGCAATACCGTTCCGGAATCTGGTACACGAGCGAGGAGCAGAAGCGGCAGGCCGAGGAATACATCCGACAGTCGCAGGAATCACACCGCTTCAGCGGACAGAAGGTCGTCACCCAACTCGAGCCGGCCAAGACCTTCTACCCGGCCGAGGAGTATCACCAGGACTACATCGAAAAAACCGGGCGCGCCTGTCACGTGAGCAATCCATGGTGAGGTGCGCGGCGCCGGGCCGAAGGCAACTTGAGTGCCGCAGTGTACGGATCGGCGCGGCTGAATGTCCAGTGTCAGGAGCCGAACGGCCCGTCGATATTCTCGACCAGTTGCCTCACGATTACCTCGGCCATTTCACGAACTCGGTCCTTGTTCTTCGTATAGTCTTCGGTACTGAGGTTCGTGAGCGATGCATGACCGACACCGCCCAGTTCAGGCGACGCTTTGACGACAACCCCCGCAACTCGCAGACGTTGGACGCGCAGTGAAACGACAAAATACCGTTTGCCGTGACTGGCTCCGATGGCGGCAACCTCTCTGGCAGTTTTGAATTTAGATCTCCAGACGGATATCCCGTCGACATCGCGCCGGCTCGGTCGAAAGGCAAGCCACGCCAGCGGTCGATCTGAGGCCGGATCATACCACCCACTCGCGTCCGATATTCGCCTGAAAACGATTTCGTCGTCAGCGACCGCCTCGTTTCCCGCCTCGACGGTCATACTGCGCTTACTCGATCGTGGCCCGGCTCACCACACGGCCCTCACGGCATTCAACGAACTCGGCAAGTCCGTCGGGGGAAATCTCAATCGAGACGGTAACAGGCCCGTGCCAGCGCTCGATCACAATGCCGCCGTCGCCGTCAGGTACGATGCGCTTCGGTGGAGGAAGGTCCCCCTCGCGAAGTGTAAGGGCGAAAGAAATAGCGCGCCTAATCGCGGTGGGAGTGGGCGGGACCAGCTCGCTGTCGCCAAGCTGTAACGGGTCGCGACCCCAGTCGACGAGGCGATGATCGATGAACTCCTGCCATGCGTGGCGATTACCCGTGGTTTCCGAGTACGTCGCCAGCGTGTCCCCAGTGGCCGCGCCCGTCTCTACGCGGCGCCCGGGTTCGGGCGTCAGCGTATTCGAGGTTGCTTGTCGCATCTTCATGATTCGAGCTTCCAATACGCGTGCGCTTGACTTGACGTGATTTCACGAAACGTCAGGACAATCGCGCGCCGGCCCAGATCAAGGCCTTCCGCGAGCTTCATGCCGCCTTCCTTCCCAATCGGCCCACGGGCGGTCAAGGTTAACCGGAGTATCTCCTGCGGCGCCGTCTGCTGCGTTTTCGCGTGTTTCAGGTCAACGTGCAGTCGACCGCGCTGGGGCGGGATCTCGAAATGCCACGACCCACCCACGCTCTCGAGTTGCACGGAACTGGGTGCGGCCCACACGCCCGGCAATCCAACGAAGAGTTTCGGCCAATCCGAGGGATCACCCCAAACCGTGCCCTTCGGAATATGGTTGACGTAGGTTACTTCCCATTGGTTCGGGCGAACATCGCCCAGCGCTTCGGATTGCACGAACTGCAAGAACTCGCCGTAGATCATATCGAACACCGGCCGCACGATGGCGTATCGCCGGTACTGCTCCCCTGCTTGACCGATCCAGTTGTAATGAAGTCGGCCATTTTGAACTTGGACCATTGCGCTGCCGTCAGCGTTGCGAATTTGCAGCCGACAGGCAACGTCTGCAGTCAGACGCAGTGTCAACTCCGGGCCCCAATTTCGCTCATCCTCGAATCGCTCGTACGCGGGCTCAATCGGAGGCGCGTCGTTAACGTTGATCCACCGATGCGCGTCTGAATCCCCAGCGCCGACGGCCCGGATTAGCAGATGCCTCCAAAACGCCCCGAGATGGGCGTTTTGGAATTTTGGCAGCGGATCAAATTGAACACCGAGGACGGTCTCGACGACGGGTGGTTTGCGAAACGTCGGGAGCTTCACTTGGGCCATGTCATCTCGCTGATCAGGCACGTCGAATGATCTTAGCAGCTCAATCGAGATCGTGCCATTCTGCTAGCGTCCGAGAGCGATACCACGCTCGGCAGCCACGTGCTGCGCCTTCTCATACCCAGCGTCACAATGTCGGAAAATCCCCATGGCCGGATCCGCCGTCAGGACGCGCTCCAGGCGCCGTGCCGCTTCGGGGGTGCCGTCGGCCACGGTCACCTGGCCGGCGTGAATGCTGTAGCCGATGCCGACGCCGCCGCCGTGGTGTACGCTGACCCAGGTGGCGCCGCAGGCCGTGTTGAGCAGCGCGTTGAGGATCGGCCAGTCGGCAATCGCGTCGGAGCCATCTTTCATCCCTTCCGTCTCGCGATTGGGCGAGGCGACCGAGCCGCAGTCCAGGTGATCGCGGCCGATCACGATCGGGGCGGAGACCTCGCCGGTGCGCACCAACTCATTGAACACCAGGCCCATCTTGTCCCGCTCGCCGTAGCCCAGCCAACAGATGCGCGCCGGCAGACCCTGGAACGCGATCCGCTCGCCGGCCAGCTTGATCCAGCGCGTCAGATGTTCGTTGTGAGGAAACGTATCGAGCACGGCACGGTCGGTACGCGCGATGTCTCTCGGATCACCCGACAAAGCGACCCAGCGAAACGGCCCCTGTCCCTCGCAGAACAGCGGGCGGATGTACTCGGGGACGAAGCCGGGGATGCGGAACGGATCAAAGGGCATTTCCGATTTCCGATTTCCGATTTCCGATTCGCTGCCGAGGCGTTGCTGATAGCCCTCCAAGGCTGCGCCGCGCAGGTTGTTGCCGTAGTCGAAAGTCACCGAGCCGCGCTGCTGAAGTTGCAGCATGGCGCGCACGTGCTGAACCATGGTGCGGTAGGATTCCCGCGTGTAGCGCGGCGGATCCAAGCGGCGCAGCTCCAACGCGCTCTCATAAGACAGCCCGTTCGGCACGTAGCCGTTCAGCGGGTCGTGCGCCGACGTCTGATCCGTCAGCACGTCGGGCGTGATGTTGCGGCGGACCAGGGTTTCGAGCAAATCCACGACATTCGCGACGACGCCGATCGAGACGGTCTCACGCTTGCCCCGCGCGGTCATGGCCCATTCGATCGCGTCGTCGATGCTCTCGGTCATGCGATCGAGATAGCGCGTCCGCAGGCGCCGTTCGATCCGCGCGCGGTCCACGTCGGCACCGAGAAATGCGCCCTCGTTCATGGTCGCCGCCAGCGGCTGCGCCCCGCCCATACCACCCAGGCCGCCGCTGACCACTAACCGACCGCGGAGTGAGCCGCCGAAGTGCTGCCGCGCGCACGCCCCGAATGTTTCGTACGTGCCTTGCAGAATTCCCTGGGTGCCGATGTAGATCCAGCTTCCGGCCGTCATCTGACCGTACATCGTCAGCCCCAGCGCCTCGAGGCGTCGAAACTCATCCCAGGTGGCCCAGTGCGGTACCAGGTTCGCATTGGCGATCAGCACGCGCGGCGCATCGGCATGGGTCTTGGCGATCCCGACCGCCCGCCCCGACTGCACCAGCAGCGTCTCGTCGTTCTCGAGCCGCTTGAGTGCGGCGACGATGCGGTCGAAATCCTCCCAGGTGCGCGCCGCCTTGCCGGTCCCGCCGTAGACAATCAATTCGTCGGGACGTTCGGCCACCTCGGGGTCGAGATTGTTCATCAGCATCCGCAGCGCGGCCTCGGTCAGCCAACTCTTGCAGGTGATCGTTGGTCCACGCGGAGCCCGAACTGTGCGGGAACGAGCCACGCTTGGCGTCGGAACGGAGGTGGTGGTCGGCATGCCCATTGTCCCAGTGTAAATAGCCTGGTGGCCGCGCACGGTTTTACCCGTCTCGCGGCCGGAGGACCAGCCCGATTCTTGACGTTCTGAACGTCAAGCGGCTCAACCCTCCAACCGTAAGCAGATTGACCGGCGCCAAGGCTGCCACGGTTGCGGGTGGGGGCAGAGAACGTGTATACTTCTGGTAGGAAGAGAGGTATAACCGATGTCGGCCGTTAAGACTGCCATCTCGATTCCCAGGGACGTTTTCGACCAGATGGAGCAACTGGCCAAGCGGATGCGCGTGCCGCGCAGCCGCCTGTTTACGCGCGCGGCCCAGGAATTCGTCGCGCGACATGCGGCGGGCGAGCTGACCCGACAGATCAACCGCGCCCTGAGAACGGCCGGTGAAACGACCGCGGAGAAGAAGTTCCGCCTAGCCGCTCGGCGCCATTTCAGTAAGCAGGTTGAGGGCACCTGGTGATCGAACAGGGTGACGTTTATTGGGCGAACCTGCCCGCACCCGTCGGTTCCGCGCCGGGATTCCGTCATCCGGTGGTGGTCGTGCAGAATAATGCCTTCAACCGCAGCCGTATCCAAACGGTTGTCGTTTGTCCGCTGACGTCGAATTTGGCGCGTGCCCGTCATCCGGGCAACGTTCTGCTGCGCCAGCGTGAAGCGAACCTTCCCAAACCCAGCGTCGTCAACGTCGCGCAGATTACCACAATAGACAAATCGATATTGGTTCAGAAGCTCGGCAGCTTGTCCATCGACCGCGTCGAACAGATTCTGCGGGGGGTAGAACTAGTGCTTGCGCCGACCGAGTGACAACTCACAATTCGCCGACCTCCAACTCCACGACCTGTGAAACTTTCTGCGAGCGCAGCAGCGCCAGTGCGGTCTGCATGTCCTCGCCGAACAATCGATCCTGCTCGGCGTGCATGAGGTGCGCGCGGACAACGCGATGCGCAATACGCGGGCCAACCCCGGGTGCCAGCGGCGCGCGATAATCGAGCGCCTGCGCGGCGCACATCATTTCGATCGCCAGCACGGTTTCGGCGTTCTCGATCACCCGCCAGGCCTTCGTCGCCGCCGTGGCGCCCATGCTGACGTGATCTTCCTGACCCAGCGAGGTCGGGATCGAATCGACCGAGGCCGGATGCGACAATCCCTTACACTCGCTCACCAGCGCCGCGGCCGTGTACTGCGGCAGCATAAAGCCGCTGTTAATGCCCGTGTCCTTCATCAGCAGTTCCGGAAGCCCATCGTGCCCGGACAGCAGCAGATAGGTGCGCCGCTCCGAAATCCCCGCCAATTCGGTCAGCGCCATCGCCAGATAGTCGAGCACCAGCGCTAGCGGCTGGCCATGAAACAGCCCGCCGCTGATCACCTTGTGCTCGTCGAACACGATCGGGTTGTCCGTGACGGAATTGATTTCCGTCTCGAAAACGCCGTGCGCGTGCTCGACCGCGTCGCGCACCGCCCCGTGCACCTGGGCGATACAGCGCAGCGAATACGGATCCTGCACTTTCTCACAGTCGGCGTGGGATTCGAGAATCTGGCTGCCGGCCATCAGCTTGCGGACATTGCGCGCAACCGCCACCGCCCCGTGATGCGGCCGCAGACGGTTGAGATCCTGATCGAAGGGTGCCACGCTCCCTTGCAGCCCATCCAGCGACATTGTCGCGATGATGTCGGCATGCCGGCACAGTCGCTCGGCGCGAATCACGAGCGCCGCGCCGTACGCGCTCATGAACTGCGTACCGTTGATCAGCGCCAGCCCCTCTTTCGGCGCGAGCGAAATGGATCGCAAGCCATGAGCGGACAGGGCGTCGCTTGCCCGCAGGACGCGCCCGCCAGCGCGCAGCTCGCCGCGGCCGATCATGGGCAACACCATGTGCGCCAGCGGCGCCAGGTCTCCACTGGCCCCCAGCGAGCCCTGGGTCGGAATCACGGGGAGCAGATCGTGCCGAAGGAACTCGGTGAGGCATTCGATCGGCGCGCGCCGCACGCCGCTGTAGCCATGCGCCAGCGCAGCGATCTTGAACAGCATCATCCAGCGCACCAGTTCGTCCGGCATCGGCGGCCCGACGCCCACGGCATGCGACAGGATCAAATTCGTTTGGAGCGCGTCGAGCTGCTCGGTTGGAATCCGCTTGTTCTTCAGCGCCCCGAAGCCGGTGTTGACACCGTAAACCACCGAACCGCTCGCCAGGATGCGCTCAATCGCTCGGCGTCCGGCGTCCACGCGCGCCCATATGCGCTCGTCGATGGAAACGCTCACCCGCTGACCGTAGCGCGCATCAAGCTGCTCGATCGTCAGCGGCTCGCCGGAAATCTCGACGACATGTCCAGCTTCTACCGCGCCAGCCATACTAGGCTCTGTCTCAAAACGCTCAACTTTGCCGATAACTCTCCATAACGACATGGAGGTCGGCAAGCATGAAACGACACGAGCTCACGGATGAGCAATGGCAGTTGGTCTCGCCGCTCATTCCGCGTAGGACCGCGCGG
>DASXUA010000365.1:0-4776 GCA_036505095.1 Phycisphaerae bacterium | reverse complement strand
CCGCCTTCGCATTGCCATCGTTCGATCTTGCCGTCGGCATTCTTCACGTCCACATAGACCCAGATGTGCGGATTGGTCCACTCCACTTTGTCGACCGCTCCCTGGACTGTGACCGGTTTCTGGGAATCGAATTCTGCCGCGAATGAGTGATGGGCAAGCGCCGGAATCGGGGCGGCGATCGAGCCTGCGATGAACAGAGCCAGCAGTTGTTTCATAGGAGCCTCCGTGACTCTCCGGGCAATCGTTTACAGGGTTTACGGCTGATTCGTGTGAGTCGGCGAAATGAGTCCCTCCAGAAGGTCCTTGTTGTTCTCCATGCACCACCACTCCATCAGCTCTTCGCCCGCCTTCATGCGCGACCAGACGCGAGTATTTTTGAACGGCTTCGAGTACGTCTTCGGATCGTCGAACGTCACTTCGTACTCGAGATGATCGGCGTCGATGTGCCGGAGACGTTCGGTGATGCGCAACTGATCGCTCGATGGATGTTCCGCGGTATCCAGCCAGGTCTGGCCATTGAAACCGGAAGTCTCAATGACCAGCGTGTCGCCTTCGTAGCGGCCGGCCGACCGTCCCAGCCAGAGAGGATCCGCCTTGTCCGGCAGTTTGCGGCCATCCGTGGGAATCACGTGAAACACATTGTTGGATTCAAAGAGATAGGCGAGGCGTTTCGGCGTCTGAATGATTTCGATGGGATAGGCGGTGCCCATGGCCCGCGTGTAACCCCACGGCAGGCAGCGCGCCGCATAATCGAATCTCGGCCCCGACACTTGTTCTTTTCCCCAGGCTGTATAGGGAAGCTCCCCAGCACCCTTGTTCTTGCAGCCCGCGGTAGACGCGCCGCTGCCGCACCCATTCACGTCCCGGGTGATGTCGTTCACACGCGGGCGGTCCCACACTCCGTTGAAGTCCGGCTTACCATCCGCAAGGCGCGGGATGTTCTTCGCGGCAGCCGCCTGGCCCGCCGCCGGCGACGGCGCCAAGACGAACGCCGCCATCACCACAACCATCACGACGATTGAACGAACGTAGCGCATGTTCATCGTGAGATCTCCTTTTTGGCGTTGCGCGCATTTGAGCAGTCTACGTCAAGTTGAGTCGGACGGCGCCTGTAATGGCCGGCGCCAGCGCCGGACGATGAGGGGTCCGAAAAAGAGCAGGGCCGCCGCGCCGAGCAGCATCGCCGAGATCGGCCGCGTCAGGAGCACCACGGGTGAGCCTTCGGCTATCGCCAGCGCGCGGCGCAGTTGCTGTTCCGCCATGGGTCCCAGGATCAGGCCGATGATGGCCGGTGCAAGGGGAATGGACCGGCGCCGCATCAGGTAGCCGACACCACCAATCAGGTAGATCAGGCCGACATCGAAAACGGAGCGGTTGACGCTGTACGCGCCGGCGCTCGCCAGAATCAGAATGCCACCGTAGAGCGCTGGTTGCGGGATGGTGAGCAGCCGCACCCACACGCCGACCAGCGGCAGGTTGAGGACGAGCAGCATCAGGTTGCCGACATACAGGCTCGCGATGAGCCCCCACACGAGCCGTGGCTCGTGCTGGAACAGCAGCGGTCCGGGCTGGAGCCCGTACTGTTGAAAGGCCGCCAGCAGGATCGCCGCGGTGGCGGAAGTCGGCAGGCCGAGCGCGAGGAGCGGCACCAACGTGCCTGCGGCCGCTGCGTTGTTGGCGGCCTCTGGTCCCGCGACCCCTTCGATGGCGCCGCGCCCGAACTGCGCCGGATAGCGCGCGAGCCGCCGCTCCACGGCGTACGACAGGAAGGTCGGAATCTCGGCGCCGCCCGCGGGAAGCGCGCCGAGCGGGAATCCAATCGCGGCGCCGCGAAGCCAGGCTTTCCATGACCTCGACCACTCGTCGCGCGTCATCCAGAGCGATCCGCGCAGCGGAACGAAATCGGCGTCGTCATTCCGGCGCGACGCGGCGTACAGCGCCTCTCCAACGGCGAAGAGTCCGACAGCGGCGACCACGACGTCGATGCCGTCGAGGAGCTGCGGGATGCCGAAGGCGAGCCGGGGCACGCCGGTGAGCGGGTCGATCCCGATCACCCCGAGCAGAAGCCCGAACAGCAGGCTGGCGAAGCCGTGCAGCCGCGACTCGCCAAGCACGGCGGACACCGCCACGAATGCGAGGACGGCCAGCGCGAAGTACTCCGCCGGCCCGAAACCCAGCGCGAGCTCCACCATGAGCGGCGCGCAGACGGTGAGCGCCGCGGTGGCCAGGGTGCCTGCCACGAACGATCCGATCGCGGCGGTGGCGAGCGCCGCGCCTCCGCGTCCGGCGCGCGCCATCAGGTGACCTTCCACGGCCGTCATCACCGACGCGCTCTCGCCCGGCAGGTTCAGGAGGATCGACGTCGTCGATCCTCCATACATGCCGCCATAGTAGATGCCTGCGAACATGATGAACGCGGCCGTCGGATTGAGGGAATAGGTGACCGGCAGCAGCAGTGCGACGGTCAGCGCAGGCCCGATACCGGGCAGCACGCCAACCGCGGTGCCGAGCGTGACGCCGGCGAGCGCCCAGAGCAGGTTCTGCGGCGTCAGCGCGACGGCGAAGCCGCCGGCGAGCGCAGTCAGGGTTTCCACGATAAAAGCACTACCACGGAGGACACGGAGTTCCAACGAAGGACACGGATTGTAGAGCTTTTTTACACGACAGCCGCAGACCCCGCGAAGATCAACGTGCGTTGAGGAATGCGCCTGCCGGGAGTGACACGCCGAGTCCGTGCGTAAACGTGATGTACACCGTGGCGCAGACCGTCAGGCCAACGAGCGCGTTGCGCAGCCAGGCGCGACTGCCGAATGCAGACGCCGTACACACAAAAAGCACCGTCCCTGCCGCGACGAACCCGGCCAGGTTCAGCAACGCGACAAAGGAGGCGAGACCGAACGCCATGCGAACGACGGGGCCGTTGCTCGCGCGCGGGCCCGCCGGCGGGGGCTCTGGCGTGGCGCCGCCTCTGACGATGAGGGCGATCATCACCAACGCGGCGCCACCCAGCACCAGGAACGGGAACACCCACTCGCCCACCCGCGGTGAACTGGTCCCGCGCAGGCGCGACACGATGCGCGCCACGCGCACTCGCTCGGCGTCCAGGAATTCGTCGAAGGCCGGCCCGGCCAGATAGGAATCGGTCCATCCAAGTCTGGTCAACGTCGCGCGCCAGGATTCGCTGTGCGCCATCCTCTCGACGAGTGCCGTGAGCGCTTGTCGATCGGATCCACTGAGGCCCGGAGGCGCCACAACGGCGCGCCAGTTTTCCAGCTCGATGTCGAGCCCCTGCTCGATCAACGTCGGCACGTCAAGAACACCAGATCGGCTGGGCGCCGACATGCCGATGGCGCGGAGGCGGCCCGATTCGATGTGCTGGGCGAATTCGCTGTAGCCGCTGATGCCGGCCGTCACCTGTCCGCCGAGGAGCGCCGTCACCGCTTCGCCGCCGCCTGAAAACGCGATGTAGTTGGTCCGTCGCGGATCGATCCCTGCTCCCGCGACGATGAGGCCTGCCAGGATGTGGTCGGTGCCGCCGGCCGAGCCGCCACCCCAGGACACGGCAGCCGGATTCTCCCGCAGTGCACGGACCAGGCTCTGCATGTCGCGGTGCGGCGACGCCGCCGGAACGGCGACCACTTCGTACTCGCCGGTGAGCCTTGCGATCGGCGTGGTCTGAGCGATCGACACGGGCGACTCATTCCAGAGGATGGCCCCCAGCATCACGAGGCCGTTGACGAGCAGCGCCTCGCCATCGCCGCGCCGGCCGCTGATGAACTGCGCCAGACCGATGGTGCCCGCCGCGCCGGGCACGTTCTCGACCTGGACCACGCCGGCCAGCTGCTGTCGCTCGAGCTCGCGCTCCATCTCGCGGGCGAGCTGGTCCCATCCACCTCCCGGGGCCGCCGGCGCGATGATCGTCAGCCGGCTTGACGACGGCTGCGCCGCGACGAGGTAACCCGGCGACGAGGTCAGGGCGACGACCGCAGTGAGGGTGAGGAAAAGTTTCATGCGAGGCACGGTGCGGCGGCGCTCGCTATTGCCAGGCGAGCGCCGTCATCCCGTGTGCTTCAAACGCTGGCAGCTCCCTGGGCAGGTGGAACAGTGGGAGTAACGGCCGGCGTCGTGGCCGTCGCGACAGCCGGCGCCGCTGGACGAGGCTGCGGTGCGGCCGGCTTGTGCGCGGCCGGGCCCGGCATTCGCTCCTTCATCAACTCCTCGCCGCGCGCGAACAGATCTTCCTTGGAGATCTTGCCGGCGTCGACGTCAGCCAGGATCGAGCGCTGGGCTTTGTATTCCCGGTTCTCGATGCCCGCCTTGCTTTGCAGCATCCGCCAGGCCTTGCGCCGCTCGACGCAGAACAGGACGAGCTGCCGTGACAGCGACCGGTATTCGACGGCTCCGTTTGTTCCCTGGACCTTGATGTAGACACCGAAGTCGGGCACGTACGAGCGATGTGCGGGAACCAGATACCGGCGGTACACGACGTCCTGCTGCGTGATTCTGACGAGCATGTTCTCCAGAGAAATCAGCTTTGCCGCATCGTCCGGCTTGATCTTCTTCAAGTGGTTCCGGAACCGCGCTTCGGTGGCGCACCAGTGGGCCACGGTGTACCGATAGGGCTCGTTGGTGCTTTTGAACTTCGTCTCGTACCAATCCACATCGATCGAAGGATTGCCCTTCAGGTCCAGCACCTCCGCGTACGTTTCACCGAGCCGCGGGTTGCACACGAACTCCGGCGCCCCGCGGGAATCGCGCACGCGCTGCGCCTGGGTG
>DASXUA010000364.1:0-7270 GCA_036505095.1 Phycisphaerae bacterium | reverse complement strand
CGATTCGCTGTTCAAGGTTGAGTTGATCAACACTGCGCCGGGAGCGCCGCTGCCCGATCTGCTACAGGCGTTCATTGCGCCGCTGCCCGGCCAGGAGGTCCTCAGCCTCAAAATAATCGCCTCGGCGCAGGGCGAACTGACGGATGCGTATGCACCCGGCGCGGCCGGTACGCCGGCGACCCTGCAGGTGACGCAAACCAGTCCGACCGCACCCGGCCAGGGCGTTCCCGGTCAGGACGGCTTCCCGGCCGAGCACGTCATCGTGCAGCCGAATTGACGATGGCAGCCAGACCGTCTTGGGGACGGACCCGGGTCGCGACACGTGAGCGCGCGGACGTGCGGACGCACGCGTATGCCGCTCGCTTACGCGTCGCGGCTCGGATGTGCGCGGAACCACGTAAGGCTGAAAGGGCGTCGAGTGCCCGGCGCAAGGCCGAGTCCCACGCGCTGACGCAGGTGGTGGGAGCGGGCGGTTCGGAATGACGCGTCAACCGTCTCGGCTACGCCGCCGCTCGTGCACCTGGAAGCCGCTGACCCGCTGGATGGCTGCAGCGCTTAGGCGAGCAACTCCTGCCAACTTGCGGCATCGAGGATACGGGCGTGAAGTGTCTCCAGGCGCTCCAGAGAGTTGACCGCCTGGATCGCGGCCACCGTCTGCGGATCAGGCGGACCAAAATGCTTGCCGCCCACGAGCAACAGAAGCCGGCGGGCTTCTGCTAGCTCACCCTTGCTCAAGCCGACGGCTTCACCCTTGCTCAATCCTCTACTCAGGCCGACAGACTCGCCTTCCTCAAAGATCTCCCGGTAGGTTGTTGATTCCCGCATGCCTCGCACTCCTCGCAGCAACTTGTCGATCAGCCCACGCTGGTACCGCAGGCCCATCAGCAGATACGTCGTCGTCCATATTATACCCGCTTCACCGGGCGACGCCTCGCGCGCGATCCGCTCGCCCATGCGCCGGATGACTTGCGACGCCTCAGGATCCACCTGGGCCAGCGGCGCCAGGGGCAGCGTGCCCAGCCCGCCGCGCAGGACCTCTTCGGCCGGCTTGTGCCAGACGCGCACAAACTGATAACGGAATGCCAGCGAACCCGCGCCGTCCGCCACCATATAGCCGGCAGTTCCCGTCACTTCAGGCCCCTCGGCCTCGCGCCGCAACAGAACCACCACACTCTGGACGGGCAGCAAATAGCGACAGAAGAGCAGGGCGTTGTATCGCAACACGCGCTCGTCCAGGTCGGTCTCGTAAGTAGACTGGAACTCAAAATGCGCCAAATACGGCTCGCGCGTCTCGACGCGCAGCACCCGATCGGCCTCCGCGGTGACCGTGGTCAGGTTCATGTCGATGAGCTCAGCGGCGCCGCCCGGCAGGCCCGCGTAGTCCAGCCAGGCCTTGGGGTCGGCCTCCAGCAGGCGACGCGTGGCGGCGTCGAAGGGCTTGGACATGCGCGGGCTTCCTGTCGATTCCGCGGCGCTGCGTTTGCGAACAGTCGCGGCCCATGGGGCCAAGATTCAGCGGCGACGCTATTCGGGCGCCTAAACTTCCTGCATCTCTTTGGTCTTCGCGGCCGTCAGGGCGTCGATCTCGTCTTCGTGTTTTTTGGTGAGCTTCTGGATGCGGTCTTTGGCGTCCTTGGCCTCGTCTTCGGTCATCTCGTCGCTTTTTTCGGACGTGTCGATCAATTTGTTCAGATCGCGGCGTACGTTGCGCACGGCGATCTTCTGTGCCTCGGCCATCTTTCTGACCTGCGCGACGAGCTGCTGCCGGCGCTCGCCGGAGAGCGGTGGCACCGGCAGCCGGATGATCTTCCCGTCCGACATGGGTGTAATGCCGATGTCCGACGATCGGATCCCGCGCTCGATATCCTTGAGCGTGGAAGGGTCGAAGGGTTTCACCATGATCGTGGCTGGATCGGGCGCGCTGATCGCGGCCAGCTCGCGTAATTCCATGGTACTGCCGTAGGTGGGCACTTCGATCCTGAGGTGCTCGACCAGCCCGGGCGCGGCACGGCCGGTGCGCACGCCGCGCAGCTCATCTTTGAAATAGGCAACGGCCTTGGCCATCTGGGCGGTACCCTGCTTTTCAGCTTCGGCGACAGTCATCGTTTCGTACTCCTGCAGGTGACATGCCGGTATTGTAACATGCGGCGGGGCACCAGAAAGGGTGCGGCGGACTGGCAGCGGCAGTCAAGGATCGGATAGCATGGCGCCGCGAATTGATAGGTGTCGGAGCTTAACCAGGAGACGATTACATGATCGATCGAAGACGAAGCCGTGTTTGCGTGCTGTCCGGAACGCTTTCAGCGCTGGCGCTGCTGCTGGCCGGTTGCCCGCAGAGCCTTCCCGGGACGAGCACTCCCGCGATCCACAGCCTGGCCTTCAGCCCCACGGGCGAGATGGTGGCCGGCGATGCAGGTGGCGTCCTGAAATTCCTGGACTCCAACGCGCGCGTCATGCGGCAGGTTAAGGCGCATCTGGGGGCCGCACGCAGTGTGGCGTTCAATTCTTCCGGCGAAAAGGCCGTTAGCGTTGGTGATGATGGCAAAACGATGATTTTCAACCGCTCGGGCGGTGTGCTGGTCGACAAGACCGTGAGCGGCATGCCGCTGAAGACCGTGGCGTTTCAGCCGGGCACGAGCGGGGACACGGAACGGCTGGCGACCGGAGGCGCTGACGGCGCCGTGCGCCTACTGAACGGTGCGGATGGCAATCTGGTTGGCCAGACCTTGCGCGGTCACGTCGGCGCCGTGAATGCCCTGGCATTCGGGCCGGCCGGGACTCCGGTCGCGGGCGTGATCATCACGACCGGAGCCGACGGAACTCTGAAGGCGTTTCTAGCGGACGGCAGCTCCAGCGCGCCGCTCTTCAGCCAGAACGCCCACGGGCAGGCGGGGAATTCGGTCACCTTCTCCGCTGACGGGTCCTTATGTCCAACGGCCTCAGATGATGGGGACGTGAAGGTCTGGCCGGCGGCCCAAGCCGGCATGCCCGATTGGATGCCCATCTTCGTCCTGCCCGTCGGTTCCCCCGTCCTGGCGGTCGCATTCAATCCGGATGGCACGATCATCGGCACCGCCAGCGCGGACGGAGCGGGACGGTTATGGTCGGCTAGCGACGGCCACCTGCTGCACGTGTTATCCGGCCAGCACACGGGAGCGGTCACCGCTATCGCCTTCAATCCCACTGCGGGCAGCCGTGTCGTGGTGACGGCCGGGGAGGATGGCCGGATCGTGCGCTGGGACATCGATACCGGTGAAGTCATTCGGTAAGGCCGCGAACCGTGGGGCACGCCGTCAAACGTGAAGGGGCTCGCGGCCGCGTAGCAACTCGGTGGCGGCATAGAGTTCTTCCGGACAGACGCGGACCACGTCAGTGATCGGCTCGCCGAGGAAGCGCGAGCCGATAGACTGAAAGCGCTGCGGATTGTCGCTGACATAGCAGAGCAGCGCGCCGCGCGCGTCGCGTTCCGGCGCGGGCTCTCCCTCCAGAAGCTGTTCGGCGGTGTAGGCCGTCGCGGCCGCCGAATCGACGATGGCGACGCCCTCGCCGAAGAACGCCGCGATCGCCGGCCGCAGTAGGGGATAGTGCGTGCAACCGAGCACCACCACCGAGGGTGCCAGGCGGCGCAGCGGCTCGAGGTATTCCGAGACCGCCAGACGTACCAGGCGATCCTCCGGCGTTCGGCCTTCTTCGACCATCGGCACGAACAGTGGGCAGGCCTTCTGCACAACCGGCACGCTCGGCTTGATGCGGCTGATGGCATGCCGATATTCGTTGGAAGCCACGGTTGCCTCCGTGGCGATGACCGCGATCAGACCGCCGTCCTGACAGGCGGCGACGGCAGCTTGGGCACCCGGCTCCACCACGCCGATCAGCGGAGTGTCCAGGCCATCGGCAATCTGCGGGACGGCTAGGGCGCTGGCGGTGTTGCAGGCAGCCACAATGCACTTGGGATCGAAGCGCCGCAAAAACGCGCAGTTCTCGAGCGTGAAGCGCGTCACCGTGGCGGCTGACTTGCTGCCGTAGGGCACGCGGGCCGTATCGCCGAAATAGACCAAAGTCTCGTGCGGGAAGCGGCGCCGCAGCTCGCGGACGACCGTGAGTCCGCCCAGTCCGGAATCGAAGACGGCGATGGGACGCGCGCCGTAAGGGACATCCATGACCAGACCTCCGGCAGCCTCCGTGCAACCCTTGACACGCGGCGGGCGGCGCCCGCTCGCTCGGCGAGCGAGCCGCGAAGTGGCTCGTGGCGTGTCAAGGGCAACCGGCCGGCCGGATCAGGCCGGGACGGCGCATGACTTCTGACATCATCGGCTTGCAGCGGTCGCTGGCAATACCCGCGCACTTGTGGTGCGGACCTCTGGCCTGCACCGGGTACCGGCGAGGCGCCGGCACCAATATCCGAAGCAATGCAAGTCGCTCACGTTCGCGGCCATGATTTGTGGACCCGCGGCGGGTTGCCTGAATGCCATCAGAGGCTACATTGAGCGCGTGTGGCGGCGCTTCGCGGTATGGTCGCCGCGGACATTCAGGCACGGGAGCCCGGATGAAACTGACGGATATCATTTCGCCCGAGTGCGTGGCGGTGCCGCTGGTGGCCGGCAACAAGCTGGAAGCCATCGAGCGGCTGGTCGATCTGCTGGCGGACGCCCGCAAGATCGCCGACCGCGCCTCCGTGCTCAAGGCGGTGCTGGATCGCGAGCAGATTCGCTCGACGGGCATCGGCTACGGGTTGGCCGTGCCGCACGCCAAGTCGCCCCACTGTCCGAAGCTGGTCATGTGCATCGGCAAGCCCGACGCGCCCATCGAGTTCGACGCGCCGGATCGCAAACCGGCCAGCATGATCGTGCTGCTGGTCAGCCCGCTGGATCAGACCGGACCGCACATCCAGGCCCTGGCGCGCATTTCGCGTCTCATGTTGCTGGAAGCTTTCCGCGCGGAAGTCGCCGAGACCAGAACCGCGGAGGAACTCTATCAGATCATCGCGCGCTACGAAGCCTGACGCTTCGGGTGGCATGCTTTCACGCGAAGCGGGTAAGCATGATGCCGCATGGCTACCCGGCCGGCGCCGTGAAGCCATGCCCACGCGGCCGTCAAGCCTCCCCAAGACTTTTTTTAGCGCCACGTGCTCGTGCATCAGCTCCGTCAGCACCTCGTCCTTCTGACGCACTTTGGCCTCCAAGGCCTCGATGCGGCGCGTCTCCGCCAGCGCGGCGCGCGGCGACTTGGCCCGCGCCTGGTCGAACACGCTGGCCCCTTCTTCGAACAGCTTCTTCCGCCATTGGTAGAACACGGTCGGCTGCAGTCCGTGCTGCTCGCAAACCTCGGAGATCGGCTTGTGCTCGATCAGATGCGCTCGCAGGATGGTGACCTTCTCAGCGCCCGTAAAATTCCGTCGTTCTTTCGGCATGGAACACTCCTCCGTTTGGAAACCGAAACAGGTTTAACCCAAACAGCGGCGTTCTCCAATTCCGAGTGAAGCAATCTAGTTTGCCTTCTGATCCGCCATCTTGAGTACGTTCGCCATCCATAGCCTCCTCCTGCGACCAAGTCGCAGCAGAGTCGCGCTCGCGGATTTGCCGGCCGGCCCCGAGCAATTGCGAAGCGGCATTCGCGAAGTAGCCATCCTGCTCCGCACGGCGAGCCCATGCCCGCTCCAAAACGGGGTGCTTGCCGCCGTCATCGCACGCCGTTCGCCTTTTCAACTCGTCCCGTTCGAAAATCGGCCAATTCTTATTCCTTCTCAGGCTCGATCTTCCGCCCCACAAAATCAAGATTGTGGACGCTACCCGGCGACAGTTCTATGCTAAAGCGGCGCTCGCCGTGCGCTCCACCAAAATCGTACCCGGGACAGTGCACCTGGAGATAGGCCTTCCCATACGGGTGAACGAAAACGGAGAACTGGCCTTCAGCATCGCTTGTAACCTCGAGCGGCGCACCAGGCGCGAATAGCGACGACCTGTTGCTAAGAAAGACGTTCGGCGAAAATAGTCCAAGGCTTGCACCTGCAATTGGATGCCCATCGCTGGTGCTCGCCCTTCCTCGGACGTGCACTTTGGGTTGCAAAACGAAATCCATTATCTCCGTATCAGGTTCTGTGATGTCAATTGCCACAACATTAGATCCTCGTCCTCGATAGAGCAACGAGGATTGAGTGTCGCTATCTGCCCACACATTCAACCTTCCATAGGGGAGATTCCTCATCTCAAACTCAGCGCCGTTGACCCCTAAAGGAGCAAGCGGCCAAACCGCCACGCCCTTGAGCACGTACCCATAGACTGTTGCTTTGCGAAGTTGTGATCCGTCAGACGCTATCAGCCGTCCTCGCAGGATAGCGGCACGCTTCAGTTCTAGTGTGGCAGGCGTCGTAGGCACGCTTTCGACCTCACAAGCGATCGTTTCGCTCGTGTAGGCAACTCCGTCCTCATCGCAGTACTCAGCCCAGACCAGGAATCGTTCCGAAAGAACGGGCCCTTCCCTAACGACAAGCTTGAACTGGCCGCCGACGTCTGAAACAACCTGGTCGTTAACGCCCACGATTCTGGCACCGCTAACTTTGCGGCCCGCCAGCAAGATCGTACCGGTCAGCGTCCTGGGACGCCTCAAGCGTAAGGATGCAGGACGGTCCTGCGGCACACTGATCCGCACTACGGAACTTGCGTAATCCGCGTGGCTTACGCTTACCGCGACCGCGTCAATGCGTCGGCCCACGTCGTGCCTGGGTATACGAATGCGGAAGCCGCCATCAGCGCCGGAGATAGCGGCAATTGTCTCCAGTCGCCTATCGCTCACTTCCCCGTCCCCAACACGAAGGGCAACAACCTGGACCTGACCAGCTTCTATGGGATTGCCCGTCTGATCCACGAGCGTCCCAGAGACGTCGAAAAACCCATCAAAGGCTGTGCCGGCCCGCACGAACCGTAGTGATTGACCGCTCGCGACCGTTGCTGTGAAACCGGTCCAACAACAGGCAAGGTTCCGAAGTGAGATGCGCATAAGTATTCGCCTCGATCAGCGTACAACCATCTTCATTGACACTGCAAACCGGAAGGCCCGCTAATACATAACCCGGGTGGACCAGGCGGAAAGTCCCCAGGCCTGCCGACCGGATCCTCCGGGGGTTGAGGCATCGGAGGGAAGGAGAAGTCCGGCTGTTCTGAGCAGGCGCAGCTCGGGCGGGGGACCACTCGCATAATAAGGGGGTCCCATTGCCAGTAGCCAACTAAATGGCAGCCACACCTAGTGTCGTCACAGGTGCCTGACAGAATAG
>DASXUA010000363.1:0-4566 GCA_036505095.1 Phycisphaerae bacterium | reverse complement strand
TCGAGCATCCCGGAACTGTTGGATGAGTTTCTATCAGTCTGCTCCATCGCGCCTATTCTAGCCAATACTGCGGCAAATGTTGAGCAGGGGCTCGGGCGCGCTGGGAGTGTTTATTTTCAGCGGCTGGCGGAGCCGCTGGGGGCGACTTTGAGGGTCTGCATGGTCTCGTTGGTTTTCTGGGCCAGCCGGTCGCAGATGGTGACCTTGAGCACGTATTCGCCGGCCGACAGATTGGCGGGCAGCGTGATCTTCTGGGCCAGGAAGAAATCCTCGCGCCGGCGGCGCGAGAGGTCCTCGATCTGCGGTTCCTCCTTCTGCCAGATGGAACGGCCATCGGGCAGCAGCAGTTCCAGGCGGCTGGACAGCAAGGTGCGATAACGATCGCCATCGGTCTTCTCGGAAGCGAAGTTGTGGATTTCGCAGTAGACGATGGCGCGGTTCGTCCCACCAGCGACGAAAGTGCCGCCCGGCAATTCGTCGTAAACGCCGAAGGCCGTTACGCGCGAGCACAGCGCCACGCCGGGGATCGCCAACTCGGCCGAATGGCGCAGCTTCTCGCGCACGGTTTCGATTTCGTGCAGCGCGTCGTCCGTCGCGCTGGCGGGCGCCTGCGACGCGCGGCGCAGCGTCGCGGCCGCACGCAGAGCCGCCATCAGCAGGTCAGCGCTGCTGTCGGCCGAGCCCGGTGGCGTGGCCAGCGCTTCCTGCTCGCGGCCCATCGCCAGCAGCAGCGTCCGCATGCGCCACAGGGCATCGCTGTCGTCCGGCTTCTCGACGACTCGTTGCCGCCAGAACTCGATCGTCTCGTCCACGGTTCGCTCGCGCTGCGGATCGGTCGAGAGCGCCGCGTTAGCCGAAGTTGATGGCGCGGCGTCATAGCGACCGGAGGCATCGCCACCGCGCGCGGGCGCGCGGATCAGGAGACTCTCCAGTTTGGGTGCTGTTTTGGGAACCGGCGACGCCGTGGCCGCATCCGTCCGCGTTACCGGCGTGGAAGTAGAGATTTGTGCGGCCATGTTGGCGGCAACGGAGCTTTCGTCACGCGGCTCGCCCGGACGACCGGTTTCGCGCTTTTCAGGTTCGCCCGCCGCGCCCGCGGCCTGCGGCGGGGATTCGTTGGAGCGCGCGTGCACCGCCCGATTCGGTACCGCCGCGCCGGGGCCCGTCTCGCTCGGTTCCGGCGCCGCATCGCCGGGTTTGGGCAGCCGCTCGAGAAAGGCGCGCACTTCCTGCTCGGATGCGCGGGCGCGCGACGTTACGGGGGACTCCAGCGCCAACGGATCGGCGTAGAGCGATTCTTCCGGCGCCGCGCTCGGTGCTGCTGACGCGGTGGCCGGCGGCTGTTGGGGCGTTTGGCGATTCCAGCCCCAGGGCTGGGTGCAGCCCATCGCCGCGAACAGCGTGCCGAACGCGAGAACGCGGGTGGGGTACGTGCGCCGTCCTTTGCGCTGCATCGTCATCCGATCCTCCTTGATCGCGGCGGGCTATTCTCCATGTTGGCGGGCGGGATGCCCGCCCCCCGGCGCCGCCCACAAGGGGCGACGCTACGAAGCGTGTTTCAGAATGAACTGCTCGATGGCGCTGTCAAAATCGGCCAGGCCGGTCTTGACCGCCAAATCCGCACGGACCAAGTCGCTGAGCTGATCCTCGAGCCCGCGAACGCTCACGCGGCGCAACTGTGGTTCGAGTTGCTGCTGTTGCCAGGGCGTGCGCGCGATGCTCGCCAGCGGTTGACCGCGATCGAGGGCGCGGCGGGCCTCCAGGAGCCGCCGGACGGCATAGGCCAAGCCGCCGACCCCACGGCCCTCGGCACTGCGATCGGTCTCGACCACCTTGCGCCACTGCCGCAGCGCAGCGGCGCGATCGCCCGCGACCATCAGATCCACGACGCCGAAGACAAGCTGCTCGCGCGCCGCGCCGACCAGGGCGTCGATGTCCTCGGCCGCGATTTCGCGCCGCGCCCCGCTGTAAGTCGCCAATTTCGTCAACTCGTTGTCAAGCACGGCCAGGCTGTCGCCGCACAATTCGCGCAGCCGCTCGGCTGCGGTGCGGCTGATTTGTTTGCCGTGGGCCTCGCGCGCCTGCTGCACAATCCAGTCGGCCATCTTCCACGGCTTCGGCGGCTCGCACTCGATCAGCGTGCCGTGCGCTTGAACGGTTTTGTACAGCCTGAAGCGCTTATCGAAGGTTTCACACACGAGAATCAGGCAGCCGCCCGGCGACGGTTCCGCGCAGAATCGATCAAGGGCTTCGCGATGGCGCGTGATGAAAGCGTCGGCCGGATCGACAATGGCGGTCCGCGCCCCGCCCAGCAGCGAGACGGTGCGCACCTCGTCCAGTACATCCGCCAGCGAGGCGGTCGCGCCGTCGAAGCGCGTCGGCCCGAAATCGTCGCTGTCAGGGCGGCGTTGAAGAAGCTGCTGCAGCGCTCGACGGCGCAGGAAGCTTTCTGCACTGCAGATCACAACGACGGGTGGAGCATTCGCATCAGATGTTTTTTTCACGTGATCCGTGCAAGCCTTTCCACTGCCTGAGCTTAGCGGCCGGCGGGGATGAACCCCGCCGCTCGCTTACGGGCGCGCGGCCAAAGGCGAAGCGACGTTCGGCGCTGCGGGCCGGGACACTTCGGAAAGATCGGCCAGGCGCAGCCGCGCGGCGGCAGCGGCGTCCGCGGCGTGCGGATCGCACGTCGCCGCTTTCATATAGTACTCGCGCGCCTGAACCTCGTCGCCCTGATAGATCGCCAGGTCACCCAGACTCAGCCAGGCGCAGGCGTCGTTCGGCCGCGAGCCGACGATCTGCCGCAGGAACCTGCCGGCGCTGGTGTAATCGCGCTTGGCGAGAAACGCCTTGGCAATGCCCTCCAGAGCCGCCGGAGAATGTGACTCCTGCCGCAGCGCTAGTTCGTAGGCCTCGATGGCCTCTTCAAAGGCGCCCTGAGCGTACAGCGCCGCGGCCAGCTCAACCAGCGCGCTGGTCAGGGTGGGATCGAGGCGCAGCGCATCGCGGAAGCGCGACACGGCCAGTTGCTGCTCGCCGCGCAAATGATGCAATGAGCCCTGCTGATAAAGCCGGCGGGCGCGCAGCCGCGTCTGGTCGTCGGTCAGTCCGGGCGGATTCGCTCCGGCGGGCGCACCGGGATTCGTCACATTCGAACTGGCAGTGGCCGGCAGGTCGATGCGTGCCGATTCGGCTGAGGCGCTGTTCTCCGCGCGATCGCGTACGGCGATCCGGATCTGGATCGGGGTCGGACAGCCAGCGGGCAGAGTCCAATCGAATCGTCCCGTGTTGGCCAGGGAAACGCCCAGCGGTTGCCAGGCGCCATCGGGCCAGCGCCGCCAACTCAGTTCAACCGGCCGGGCCGGCAACTGGCCGTCAACAGCGGTCCAGCGGATGGCCAGCGTCGACGCGCCGGCCGGCCCGGGCAGTACCGCGGCCGGGTGCAGTTGCACCGCGGGCGGGATCGCATCGATCAAGGCCCATTGCTGCGGCGGAGTACCGGACTTGGGCGGCTCGCTGGAGCAGCCGGTGGCATTCGTCAGAACAACAAAGAAACCATACAGCCCGTCCGACGGTGCCTGGAACGTCAGTGGCGACTGGGCGTCGGGGTCCAGTCCCCCGTCGGTCCACGTCTGACCGCCATCGAGCGTGTACCAGAATTGCACGCGGCTGAGCGGCAGCGCCTCGGCCGGCGCGGCGTATTCCAGTTCAATGTGCCGCGATGGCAGCTTCGTGATGAGGTGGTCCGGTGGCGGGTCAGCGGCCGCGAGGCTCGCGCCGCAGAACAGAATCGGCCATCCATGCCGCAGAATCCAGGACATCCTGTCCCCTTATAAGTAACGCCGGGCGGTCTCGCAGCCGCTTAGGCATATCGGATGGCCCGCACCCACTGCTTGACGGATTCAACTCAAGCCCAGATACGCGCGCGGCGGGCTCGTCCATCCTCAAAGCCTTATGAATTATGAGCTTAGGCCGGTTTTCTCGCACAAGACCGACCACTCGTTAGAACCGCCTGCAATGCGGCTGAGTCCGCATGCAACTGCATTCTTTGCGGAAAAATGCGGTTTTTGGCCTTGACACGTCTTTACCCATCTGCGGATGCTCTCTAGACTCCTGTGTCCGCCGACGGAGAGGCGGCGACATCTTCGAGAAGCTGAAGCGCGGTAGCTGCGAAGGAGATGCGGCATGGTCGAGTACGAACGTCTGAAACAACTGGTGGAAGCTGCGGCCGAAGATGTATCCAAGGCCGAGGGCGGGAACAAGGCGGCCGGCACGCGCGTCCGCAAGTCCATGCAGGATATCAAGAATGCCGCCCAGGAGGTCCGCAAGAAAATCCTGGAAGTCCGCTCGGCCGAAGAGCCGAAAGTGTAGTTCCTTCTGAAAACTTCAATCAACTGGCCGCGGCATGTTGTGGTGCCGGCGTCTTCCCCGCGCAGGTGCAGGCCGGAGGCCCGCACCACAAGCTGCAGGCCGGAGCCGCACCACAAGCTGCAGGCCGGAGGCCCGCACCACCAGCTTCCTTCCGCAAGGTCGGGTGACAGACTGCCGCGCCAATGTTTCCAGAGC
>DASXUA010000362.1:0-1625 GCA_036505095.1 Phycisphaerae bacterium | reverse complement strand
AGGCGAAGAGGCGGTAGACGGCGAACATGCCGATGCCGACGGCGTACATGCCGATGATGATGGTGATCCACAGGACCAAAGCCGACAGCGGGACGTCGCGCAGGCGGCGGCAGCGCAGGGTCTTGTAGACGATGCTGATGCTCAGGCACAGCGGCAGCAGCAGCCATTTGTGGCCCCAGGGCGAGACCGTCAGATAGCTCAGGATTATGGTGGTCGTGGTCAACATGTTCATCTACCCGGTCGCGTCGCCCCTCACCCCGGGCCCTCTCCCAGAGCGAAGAGGGAGATTCGCCCGATACGGCTTCTATTTCAGGGACCGGGGCGGCGCTCGGTCGTCCGGGACAGCGCGCCGTCCCGGATCACGGTCGGGCGCTCGGTCGCGGTCAGAGACCGCTCCTACAGAGTCGGGGCGCTGCTCGGCGCGCGCCAGGACGTCCAGGATCGCGAGCAGGTTGAGCAGGCCGGCCACGCCGGAGTAGATCACGCCGGTTTCGACCGAGAGCCACGGGGCGGGCACGCGGCCGGGATCGTGCGGGAACCTGGAACTCCACGCCAGGCCGACGAGGCCGTGGGCGCCCGTGCAGACCTGGGCCATGAACCAGGCCGTCCGCTCTTTGCGATCGATCGTGTCGGCCACGCCGCCGATCGCCACGCCACCCCAGAAGGTCACGGCAATGGTAATCATAATAATCAGGCCGCGGCGCACGTCGCCGATGTAGATGTGGCCCAGGCCGGGGAGCAGCCAAGCCAAGAGGCCGCTGATCGGCACACGGACGGCGGGTTGAGTGATGGCGGTGGCGGGCATCAGTTCTCCGGATGGCGGCTGAGCAGAAACGGTACCTTCGCCGTGTCGGACGACGCAACCCCGTTGGGGTTGTGTTTACTCGGCCGTTCATGTTCCCAGGCTAGGTCGCCGCGGCGATCAACCCTGGGCTGAAGGTCGGCACGCCTTGGGCGTGCTTGACCGCGGATGTCCTCAGCCCCGTTTAACGGGGCCTGCCGCCGCGGCGGCTTCAGGCCAGCCCCTTTTAGGGCTGGTTCGCGGAGCATTCCCCGATTCCGTCAGCCCGTTTCAACGGGCTTGCGCGTGGGCTTAAGCCCACACCATCGGAGCATAAGCCCGTTGAAAACGGGCTACAAGAATCTACGCGTCGCGCTTCACCAGCCGTAGAACGGCTGGCCTGCAGCCCGCTGCGCGGGGAAGCCCTGTGAACAGGGCTGGGCAGAAAAGCCTGCCGATTTTCTCACGGACCCGCGCCTTCGGCGTACGATGACGGCTCGGATTCCTAAGCGCTGCAGGGGCCGTTCGGATCGCCGCAGCGGCCGCAGGCGCCGGTCGATGGCGCCGGTGCGGACTGGCCACGCGGACCGGAACTCTGGCGCGCGGCGAACATGCTCAGGCGGCGCGCCACTTTCACGCTGCCGCATTCGGGACACGTGACACGCTGCCGGCCATTCATCGAGCGGACCAGTTGCTCGAACGCGGCCTGACAGCTTGAACAGTTGTACTCGTAAACCGGCACGGCGGTAATTCTCCTGGGACGTGCCGAAGTATAGGTGCGCTGTGCTCGCGCGGCAAGCGGTGCATGACCGCTATTGCAGGCTGACGTGAGGCGTTCGGGTTC
>DASXUA010000361.1:0-1512 GCA_036505095.1 Phycisphaerae bacterium | reverse complement strand
ATAGATGGCCTCGATGGTGCCGCGCAACGGCGTCCGGGGTTTCCTGAAGTGATTGAACGGCCAAAGCATTGTGGGTTCCGCAAGCGGGCCCTCCAGAATCTTTGCCCGGAGACCACGCGTGTTGCAATTCAGCGTGCTGCCCGGTACGTCAACGCACCGCGCGATGCAAGAGGACGGGCTAATTCCTGAGATGATTGATATGAGCCAGCTGAGCACCTGCGTGCCCTCGCCGCGCCGCTTGACCGTGCGCCGGCGCGGTTTTCGCGCGGCCGCAGCCGTGGCACTGATTTGCGCGGCGCTGGGCGGGTGCACCGGCGAGCAGTTCCAGAAGGGCTATATCCTGCCGCCCCACGCGCTGGAGCAGATCCCGATCGGCGCCAGCCAGGATCAGGTGCTGATCGTGATGGGAACGCCGTCGACGGTCGCGACCCTGAATGGCGAGGTGTTCTATTACATCTCGCAGCGCTCCGAGCGCAAAGTCGCGTTCATGAATCAGCAGGTCGTCGACCAGCGCGTGATCGCGATCTATTTCGACAAGAACCGCCAGGTGCAGCGGCTCGCCAATTACGGATTGCAGGACGGCAAGATCTTCGACTTCATCAGCCGCACCACGCCGACGTCCGGCCAGGAGCTCAGCTACCTGACGCCGCTGTTCAAGCTGCTCAGCTTCAACTAGAGCCAGTCACTTCTGAGTCACTGTGTTCCGCGACGCGGAAATCCTGCGCCAAGTCGCCCGCTTGCCCTCTGCGCGCGCGCTGCCTACGGTCCCTGCCAACAAGAATCAAAGCAGGGAGTGAACTTGTGACGATTAAAGCTATTTCTAAAGCTATTTCGCGACGCCGCGTTTTGACCGGAGCTGCAGCCGTTTCGGCGGCGGCAATCTTGCCGCGTGCGAGCTACGGTTCCGACTGGCGGCCGACCGAGACCGTGCGCCTCATCGTGCCGGCCGCGGCCGGCGGCAGCACCGATGTGATGGGGCGGCTGCTGGCCGCGCATCTGCAGACCGCGTGGGGCCAGTCCGCGGTCGTGGAAAACCGTTCCGGCGGCGGCGGCACCATCGGCACCGCCGAAGTCGTGCGGGGCAAGGCGGACGGCCATGTCATCCTGGTCGGCAATCCCGGCCCGAACGCGATCGCCTACAGCATCTTCCGCAACATGACCTACAAGGCCGACCAGTTGCAGCCGGTCAGCAACATGATCCGGATTCCGAACATCGTGTCGGCGCATCCCTCGACCGGCATCAAGTCGATCCCCGACTTGATCGCCTACATCAAGGCCAATCCGGACAAGCTGACCTACGCCTCGTCAGGCGTCGGGCAGAGCCCTCACCTAACCGGCGCCTGGTTCCTGCAGCTCACCGGCCTGAAGATGGTGCATGTGCCGTTCCGCGGCGCTGGCCCGGCGCTGCAGGCCGCTCTCGCTGGCGATATCCAGGTCCTGTTCGACAACCTCTATCCGACGCTGCCGCAGACCCAGGAAGGCAAGCTCACCGCGCTCGCCGTCACCACGCCC
>DASXUA010000360.1:0-2896 GCA_036505095.1 Phycisphaerae bacterium | reverse complement strand
TGTTCGGCAGCAGGTCGGCCAGCGATGCTACCGCGGTGTTCACCTGGGCCGCATTCTCGGTCTGCCAACCTTTGACCAAGCCGCTCCAGGCGCGCTGCAGCGGCTCTACCACTTCCGGTGCGAGCTTGCCGAGACGTTCGGCACCTTCGGAATTGATCCGCTGCTTTGAAGCGCTGGCGGGATCGGCCGCCGCCCACAACCAGGAAGCCGGCAGCCAGCGCGTCAACCGATCGCCGGCCTGCGGCGGAATGCATTGCAGAAAATCGGCCAGCGTGCTGGGCTCCGAAAGATTGAGTGCGCCCTGAATCTCGCTCATGGGCCGCGCCGTGCGGATCAGGTCCTTCGACAGGTCGTCGCGCAGGCTTCGGATCGCGGGCAGCTCCAAGTGTTGGCGCGAGATCATGCCGCGGCTCTTGAAGCCCTTGAGCCATTCGGGCGAGGCGGCGCCGATCCGGACCAACTCGTCCCCGATGCGCCGGCGGACAAGCTCATTCTTCACGTAGATCACGTCGGTGTGATCGTAACGCTCCGGGCGGAACATCAGGTCCAGGTACGTGAAGGAGTGCGCTTGCCCGTTGACCGGATAGGTCCCGGTGATCTGCTTGAGAATCGTGCGGGCATGCGAATCGAACGAGCGATTGCGGCCCTCATATTGCACGGCCACCTTGGCCAGCGGTGCCAGATCGACCTGTTGCTCAAATGTGCTCTTGACGGCTTTGGGCGGGCGCGTGACGGCGTAGTATCCGATCAGCCCCACAATCCCGACGGCCACCAAAACGTCAGCGATTCTTCCGCGTGTGCGAGGTTTCATAACTTTTGTCCATTTCGCGGGAAGGGATTCCCGCGACCATGGGTGCGAGAAATGATCTCGCACCAGCGACGGCAAGCCGCCGCTACACCGTCTGCCTCTCCAGCTTCTTGCGGAACTCCTTAGGCACATCCGGTTTCGTGACGCCGATGCTGGCGCGCACCGCCTGCTGTCGGCGGCGCTTGAGGATCGGCTTGACGTAGAACGCGAAGATCATCCCCGTGACGGCAATTGCGCAGCCGGCAAGCTGCACGTGCACGCCGTTGCGATTGCCGACGCCCAAACCGGTGTAATTGAACCCCGCTGAGCGTTGACTCGGCGGATCCCACTGCGACTGGAAATACCAGTAGCCGCCAAACTCCGTCGGCGAGTTGACGCTGATGGGCGTCGGATTGGTCCAGCCGGTGCCGTCGGTGAAGCGCAGCATGCTGACGTAATTGCGGATGGTCAGGGCCGAGCCGGTGTAACCGCCGACGTGCTGCTCCAACTCGAAGTTTTCGAGCGCGACCGGATAGGGCAGCTTCACGCGGCGGCGTGAGAACATCAGCTCATACGCACGGCCGTCGGAGAGGCGAATCTGCTTGGGTGCGTAGAACATACGGCCGGGATATTCGTATTGCTCGTTCGACAGCGGATAGGGATTGAAGGGCAGCCAGATCGATTGCGTCGTGCGATCGTCATTTAGCTCGACCTTGAGCATCGACAGCACGTCCTTCATTTCACGGTCGCGCCGGTCGAGCGGCACGATTGTCGGCCGCATCTGCGGCCGCGCATGTGTTTGCAAGCCGTCGATCGTGAGCCGTAGTTGCCCGTTGCTCAGCGTCACAGTCTGCCCCACCTGCGCCGCGTGCCGCTCGCGCACACCCGAGGCATTGAGCTTCACATTCAGGCCGATTTCGCCGGGCCCGGCCGCGATGACCAATCCGGCATGGACCTCGACATCCGGAAGCGAGCCCGGCTCGTAGGTCATATGAATGCCGGTGTCGAGTGCGATCGGCTCGTGCCCCATGGGTGTGCCGTCAGCGGGAAAATCCTTGGTGAACTCGGGTGGATTGGAAACCCAGCGAATGAATGTGCCCTTCGGCGATCTAACTTCGACGACCGCTACCGAAATCTCGCGTCCCTCGAACTCGCCTTGAGGAATGCGCAGCTTGCCATAGGCGTTCTGCACGCGGAACGAATACTCCGTGCCAGCGATCGGTGAGAACGTCAGGGCCGGGTTCGCGGTGGAAACGTCCGTGACTTCGTGCGCGACGCGGATGTCCGTACCCGGAATCGTGACGACCAGCCGCGGCGCGGCCGACGACTTCGCCCCCGGATCAGCCATCGCCGCCTCGAGTTGCTCCGGCGTTTCAACCCAGCGGAACACGATGGCACCGTCAGCGGCCGTCGCCTGCTGCGAATTGAAGGCCACCAACTCGAAGGCGCGCGCCTGCGCGCCTTCGACGTGCAGCGTTGCGGACAGGACTGGATTGAGACGCTCGCCATCATCCAGCCAGCGGACGCGCTCCTCGGCATACGGCAGGAAACCCGTCGCGCGCATGGGGACGTTCTTGATTGGATCGTCATCCGTAATCGCCGGAATGGGCGTGTCGAGCCTGCGCAGCGGAATCTCCACGCCGGGCGGGACCCACACGTCGTCACGCGACGCCAGATGCTCGTTGTAACGTACCGGACGTTCGATCGGGCGCTCGATCCATTCACTCGCGCCGACCGGGCGCACATATACCGCCTGCGAATCCACGACAAAGAAGTGATCCTGCGGCTCATAGTCGAGTGTGATCTGCAGTTCGGTGTCCACCAGCGCTGTGCCGAGCTCCTTGATGGCACGTCCGCGGCCCGGAATGACGTCCTCGGTATACTGCGGATAGCCTGCCAGCAGTTGCCGAATGAACTTCTCCTTCGGACTCTGGACGCTGATCAAGACCGCGTAGGCCTTCGCGCCTTTGTCGGCCTCAGACAGAATCGGCCAATCGGGCGTGATCTGCGAAATGGCGAAGTGATAGGCGTTGGCGCCTTTGCCGACCGTAACGGAGTTACCCGGCCGGATCACCATGGCCGCCGGTTCCTCGCCCGGCACCAGGATGA
>DASXUA010000359.1:0-10628 GCA_036505095.1 Phycisphaerae bacterium | reverse complement strand
GATCATGCCTGCTACACGGCCTCGGTCTACGCGGCCCAGTTCTCGGTTGGAATCCCGAAGATAGAAAAGTGCGATTCATTCGCCGTCACAAGCCGCGCGTTCAGGACGGACGCAAAGGCAGCTATGATCGTGTCGGCATCCTCGCGCAGCTCATTTCGACGAACGGCGATAACCCAAAGCCGAACGGCTTCATCCCAGATGCGCCGATCAGCTTCTTCGTATCGCAATTCGTTCCACAACTCGTGGATGAAGGCGATACTCTCGTGATCGTCACGCTTGTACAACCCGCGCAGGACTTCCAAATACGCAACCGGCGTCACGACCAGTTCATCGTCCTCGAATGCGGCCCGTTCGAACCGCTCGCAGACCGCTCGTTCCTTGCGGAGCAGTTTGATCCAGATAGTGGAATCAATGACGTAGCGCATCAGCGATGTGGCTCAAAGTCGCGGAACGAGAGCCGATTGTCGGAAACGTCTCGTTCCAGATCGTCCCAATAGGCGGTATCCCTTTCCGTCGGCAGGGCCTGCCAGCGGCGCAGTAACTCCACCACGCGGGACTGTCCAGTCTTGGGCATTTGACCGCCGTTGACAATACTGAGTTCGACAGTCGCCCCCTCTGGCAGGCTGACTGGCTCGTCGAGTTCGATTCTGCCGTTTTGCACGTGTCCGCGATAGACCATGATCGGCTCCTGAATCACCTCATCGCGCGCCCGGCCGGTCGAGCGCGCCGAACACCTCATCGCACTTGAGGCTGAAGCCCGGGAGCAGCACGGGTCTCCACTCTCCGTGCTCGCTGACGACTTGCTCGCGCCAGCGATCGCCGTGGCGCGTCAGATCTAGCATCGAGCGCGTGTTGGGATCGACAATCAGGTACTCCTGGACACCGGCGGCCAAGTATTCTTCACGCTTAGTTTTGTAATCGCGCTCGTGTGCTTCGGCGCCGTGCGAAACGATCTCGATCACGATGGACGGCACCCATTTGTCCCAGGGATAGTCGTCTTCAGGCATGGGAGTCAGATAGATGCTGCGGTCAGGGTGGCGCTCGGATTCCATGCCGGGCAGTTCGATTTTTGCACCCGCGCCGCCTGACGCGTAGTGAACGATCCCCGGATGCGTCGCGTCATATGCGGCGAGTCGTTTCTCGAAGATGTGCAGGATGATTGCGTGTATTCTGCCCGGAACGTCGGTCACTTCGACTACTCCTCTGGCAAGCTCATACAGATGGTCATCGGACGCTTCGGCACGCTGAAAATCCCAGAAGGACATGCGTCGCCCATGATCCTCCGGGCCAACTCGAATTTCTGTCAGTGTGTCCGCCATAGTGCACCCCGCTGATTATACGCGTTCGCCGATCGATGGCGCAGCTGCCGCGATAATACTTTTCCGACTCCTCAGTTCCTCAGGCCCTCAGAGTCCAATCACGCCGCGGCTTCGGCCATCGTCGGCGTGCGCTCGACGATTTCGCGCAGCACGTCATCGGTGCTGATGCCTTCGGCCTCGCCTTCGAAGTTCAGCAGGACGCGGTGCCGCATCGCCGGCAGATACACCTTCTGCACGTCGGAGAAGCTGGCGTTGTAGCGGCCGTCCAGCATGGCCTGCAGCTTGGCGCCCAGCGTGATCGCTTGCGCGGCACGCGGCGAGGCGCCCCAGCGGATGTACTTATTCGTCGTCTCGACCGCGAACGGCCCGCCCGGATGCGTCGCCATCGTCACGCGGATGGTGTAGTCCTGCACGTGCGGGGCCATCACGATCCGGCGGATCAGGTTTTGCGCCTCGATGATCTCCTCAGCCGTCATCACCGGTTTGACGTCCGGCTTGTGGCCCGTGGTGGTGCGGTCGAGAATCGTTTTCAGCTCGTCCTTGCTCGAGTAGTTCACGACCAATTTGTAGAAGAACCGGTCGAGCTGGGCCTCGGGCAGCGGATACGTGCCCTCCTGCTCGATGGGGTTTTGCGTGGCCATTACAAAGAACGGCTCGGACAGCACATAGCGATGCCCGGCCACCGTGATGGCATGTTCCTGCATGGCCTCCAGCATGGCCGACTGCGTCTTGGGAGTGGCGCGGTTGATCTCATCCGCCAGGATGATCTGGGCGAAGAGCGGTCCTTTCTGGAACTGGAACTGGCGCCGGCCGGTCTGCGGATCTTCGGCGATCATGTTGGTGCCGATGATGTCAGCCGGCATCAGGTCGGGCGTGAACTGAATGCGCGAGAAGTCCAGGCTGACAGCCTGGGCCAGCGAGCGCACCAGATAGGTCTTGCCCAGACCTGGCACGCCCTCCAGCAGCGCGTGCCCACCCACAAAGAGGCAGGTCAGAACGCCTTCAATGATCTCATCGTGGCCGACAATGGCCTTGCCGATCTCCTCGCGGAGTCCCACGAACTTGCCGCGAAACTCCTTGGTCAGCTTCTCAACAGCCGGGTCGATTGTTGCAGCCATTACATGCTCCCGTTTCAGGTTGGACTCAGAGGCTCTGAGAAACTGAGGAACTCTTAGCTCCTACATCCTCATTATCTCAGCGCCTCAGAGTCACTCATCCTTCCGATCGATACTCTGCCGCGCGCGGCGGCGGGCTTCGAGAAGGCGCGCGGTGACTTCGGCCGGCGTTTGCGGCTCGCTCGCTTTCGCGGGGGCGGGCGCGCGGAGTTTTTCGACGGGCGGCGCGGCGGTCTTGGCGCCGCCCAGTTCCTCCTGAAGGTCGCCGGCCGGAACCTTCGCCTTGCGTTCATCGATTTCGAAGCGGCGCCGCGCGTCCGGTGGCGGCGACACGACCGCTGGATGCTGCGCGGCCTCGGTCGTTTCGGCGCCGGCGCCGGTGCGTTCGCCACGCACCTGCTCGCGCTTGCCCTTGAGTTGTTCGAGCGCGACCGTTGAGCGCTGCGCCGACGGGGCCAGCGTCGTGACCGTGTGCGTCAGGAAATCGATCAAGACCGGGATCGAGCGGAAGCGAATCGACCAGCCCACCAGCTCAGCCAGCACAAAGGCGCCCAGCACGCCGAGTTTGGTCGTATGAATGATATCGAGCCCAAACAGCAGAAACGCCAATAGCACGACCTCGACGCAAATCGAAAGTGCGACCCAACTCGCCAGCCGGCGCACGGCCACATCCAGCAGGAACAGCGGCAGCAGGAGCCACGCGACGGCCCAATCCCAGGCCGGTTGCTTCGACACGGTGGGGGGCAGATCGTGGCTGAAAACATCAGCCGCAGTAGTATCCAAATCGTCGATCCGGCGACCGCCGGTGATGTCCACAATTTGCTGCAAGAGCGGCTCGTTGGTATTCAGCTCGCGGAACTCGGGCGAGAACGGTACCGACACGCCCGTGTGGATCGAGCCGCGCGACTGGCCGGCCTCGCTGATCGCGACATTGGCGATGTATTGACCGGTTTGATCCACTTCGAAGGTTCCCTCGTAGCGTCCGGGACCCGTTTGCGTAAACGTCACCGGCGCGACACTCTGATCGGGCTGGATGACGGTCGAGCCGAGCGTCAGAAAATTGAGATAGCTGGCGTCCTTGTCGAGCGCTTCGATGACGATCCGCCCGCGGTTGCCGTCGACGGTGGTAATGGTCTCGAAGTTGGCGGGGGCGTCCTGCCGCATCGACCAGCGCACGATCTGCGCCCAGAGCTTGGCGAACCCCGGCCAGTTCGTCCAGTTTGCTCCCCAATAGGGCCAGAAGCCACTCGTGAATGCCACGGATTTGCCCAGGCCTTCCTGCCAGTAGGCCAGCACCGGGTCGTTGCCGTCTTCGGTGGCGCGGATCAACGGCATGATGACGCGCGGGTCTTCCTTGGGGGAGGTCAACACCAGGCCGCCGAGTTTGGGGATTTCGCTCGACGTGACGCCCGCGAGCAGCTCGCCGTGCCGGTGATGCCACTGCGGCTGGAAGGGCTCATCGACGATCAGCGGCCGATGCACGACTTTCGATTCTTTGATGAAAATCTGCGGCAGTGCCTCGGCACTCTTTGGTGCATAAAACCGTCCGCCGGTGCGATTGGCGATGCCCTGCAGCGTCTGCGTCATGACGTGCATGCCCCAGCCGATGCCGATGGTGCTGCACGTGACCTTGTCGTCGATGTACTTCCGCAGCGTGGCTTCCGAAGGCGGCGCCGGATCGCCGTCGGAGATGATGATGACGTGCTTCTGCGAGGCATCCGTGCCGCGCAGGCCCTTGATGGCCAGATCCATGGTGGTGTCGAAGTCCGGCATATCGCCGTTCTGCATCTTGTCGATGACGCTCTTGATCGCCGCCTTGTTGGTCGCCAGCGTCAACGGCACCTCCCAGTTGTAGCCTACCGGCGAATAGGTGAACGCCAGCACCCCGATGTAGTCGCGCGAGCTGATGGTGTCGACGCTTTTCTTGGCCATCTCCTTGCCCCAGTAGTTACCGCGTGGGATTTCGCAACTGTGCATGATGATGACCAGGGCCCCGCGCGGGATGACGCGCTTGTGCTTGATCTCGAAGCTGACCGGCATCACCTCGGCCACCGGCGAGCCGATCCAGCCGCCGGCGCCGAAGCCCTCGTCGCCGCCGGTCATGATGAGTCCCCCGCCCAGATCGCGCACGTACTGGGCCAGCGATTTCTGCTGCTCGTCGGTGAACAGGTTGGCGGGAACATTGGCAAGGATGACGGTCGAATATTTCAGCAGCTCGAGCGAATCGATGCTGGCCTCGGCCGCGTCGCGCACCTCGACGTTGACATTTTCGCTGCGGAGCGCATCGACCAGCAGGCCATCGTGCTCCGGATGGGTCGTCAGCAGCAGCGCCTTGCTCTTGCCGGACACGAACGAGAAGGCCGTGGCGCGGTTGTTGTCGACGATCTCGTCCATTTTCGGATCGTCGGGAGTGAAGAGGGCCTCGAAGCGTTGCGGGCCGCTCTCGTGAATCGGCAACTTCAGAAAAAACGTGTTCATGCCGGGTCCGAGGCGCACGTGGGCACGATCAGCCGGCAGCTCGACGCGCTTGCCGTTGTGATACAAGTCGATCGTTCCTGACGCCGGTTTGCGCGAATTGAGCACCATGCGGATGGGCACCTGCTCGCCCTCTTCGGCGCTGCTGGGGGCCATCATCTTGTCGAAGTAGACCTCATTCTGAATGAGGTATTTGAGCGGCGCGACATCGATCGTCACGCCATCGGCCTTGGCAATCGCGGCCTGGCCCAGCACGTCGCCCATGTTGTCGTTGCCGTCGGTCAACAGAACGATGCGCTTGGCCGAGTCGTGCGGAAACAGGGCCAGCGCCATGCGGATCGCGCCGGCCACGTCGGTGCGGTCGGCGTTTTTCATCTCCGGCAGGCGGCCCAACTCCGGGAAGTAACCGCCGTGCATCGGCATCTGGCCGACGTACGTGTCGCGCGCAAACTCGACCATGCCCACGCGATCGTTGGGCGGGCATTTCTCGCCGATCTTTTTGATGTACTGCTCCTCTGCGCCCTCAAGCCCGCGGACGCTCTTGGAGCGGTCCATCAGGAACATGACCGTCAAATTTCGATTGACGCGCACCCGCACGACTTCGGCCAGGCTCAGCGCCACCACGATCACCACCAAGCTGCGCACCACGATCGCCAGCACGCGGCGGACCGGATCCAGACCGGCCAGCGAACGTACCGACACGATCGCCAGCACCGGCACCAAGAGCAGCAGCCACAGCCACGCGGGCCGCTCGAAGCTGAAAGGATTGTCCCAGGCCAGCAGGAACACGTGGTCTACTCTAATGCAATTGCGAATCAGGACCCCCCACGCGAGTGGGGGGTGACGTCCGCGCGCTTATCGCGTGCGCAAGTCACCCCGCCCTCGCAGGCGGGGTTCTGATCGGGCTGCGGCATTCCAATTCGCAATCCGCAATCACTCGCCACCGCTTTGACTGTCATGGTCGGATGATCTGCACCCGACTGTTATACGAATCGACGACATAGATCCTCCCATCCGCTCCCACCGCCACGCCCCACGGCATCCACACTTGTCCGAGTTCGCGGCCCACCGAGCCCCAGGTGCGCAGCGACTTGCCGTCCTTGCTGAACCATTGCAGGCGATTGCCTTCGAACTCGCAGACCAGGATTCCGCCGCCCAGCGCATCCGGCACGACGGCCAAATCGTAAGGGTAACGCATCTGACCCGGTCCGTCACCGAGTTCGCCAAAGCGAGCTAGCAGCCTGCCTTGCCGGTCAAATCGCAGGATGCGGTGATTGCAGGCATCCGCGCACCACAGGGTCTGCTCGGCGTCGAAGTCGATACCGGCCGGGCGCGCCAGCGGCTTGCCATCGATCTCGCCGGAAACAAGAACGCTCATGAACTTCAAATCCGCAGACCATTTGGTGATGCGGTCGTTTCCGTAGTACTCGGCTACGTACACGTTTCCATCCGCGTCGAACGCCACATCAGTGGGCAACTCGAACTCGCCAGCGCCGCGGCCGTGCGAACCGAAGCGCGCCAGCTCGTGTCCATCGCGGTCATAGACGATGACGCGATGGTAATGCGTATCCGCAATGAATATGCGCCCGTCGGGGTGAGCTTTCAGGCCAACCGGTTTGCCGGCCTCGAATTCCGGCATGCGCCAGCCGGTCTCGAAAACGCCTTCGCTGCTGAAGCGCTGCACGCGGGCGCTCTTATCGACGACGTACACACAGTGATCAGGCCCGATGGTGATGCCACGCGGATAATTGAACTCTCCACCGGCCAGCCCGACGCCGCCAAACACGCCCACGACGCCGTTGGTCGACAGCGGTGGCCGATCGCAGCCGGGGAGTGCCAGGAGCACGAAGACCGGCACTGAGAAACGGAGAAACTGAGATGACTTGTGCAAGACACTGCCCTCAGGTTCTCAGCCGGCTGGCATGGGTGGCATGCTTCCACGCCCGCCGCGGCGGATAAACTGCGCGGGTAAGCATGTTTGCGATAGCATGGCTACCCGGCTGGCGCCGTGAAGCCATGCCACCCACGTGCACGTCGCGCGACCGTCAGAAGTATAGCCGCCGGCAATGCCGCGGCCATTAATTGCGGCAAGGCGCCGCTTGCAAAGCACGCCCCGAGCCGGGTAGTCTCGCGGGTAGATTGGCTCCGACGCGTCGGGGCTGAAACATGTCCGCTGTCGGGAGGAGAATGAACCATGTCTCGTACCATTTTGCTGGTCGTGGCGCTCGCTGCGCCGGTAGCCTGCGCGCAGATGAACGATCTGAACCTGATCATGACCCCGGCGCCCTCGATCGATCCGGTCGCCGCCGCGCAGGGCCTGTACCTCCCCGGTGAGACCGTCCACGTGACCGTGTCGCTCGGTATGACCAACGTGGCCGCACCGGACGTTTCACTAGTGCAGGTCGACTACAGCGGCTCAGGTCCCTACATCATAGACTACGAGTCCGATGCAATTGTCCCCGGCTTCCCGCTGGACCTGGTGCTGAATGAGGGGAGCGTCTTCGCCGCCAGCACCGCAATGGTCCCATCCCCGCTGACGGTGCCCCAACTCCCCGGCGCCATTGACTTTTTCACGTTTAGTGCCTTTGCGCCGACCGTTCCAGGCCAGAGTCAGCTGGTTAGCATCTTGGGAAATGCTGACTGCCAAATAGCATTCGCGTGGACGTCGGACCTCAGCACCATTTGGCGGAATGGAGATGAGGACATGGAGCACAATATTGTTGGAGGTGTTTTCACGCTCATGAGCGTTCCCGAGCCTGCGGCTGTTGCGATCCTGGGGCTGCTGCTCGGGATATGCACGCGGCGCGGCCGTCGGCCGCACGGCAACTCGCACGCCGCATGCCTCGCGTTGTCTGCCACCGCAATTGCCGCGCTCGACCTGGCGTCCACGGCTCGAGCGCAAACGATCGTGGGCGCGAACCCGCCACAGGAGAACCCGTGGTGCTATGCCTGTTCGGGGTTTCGCGACGTGCTTCAACCTGGCTCCGGGACAGAGTTGGCCCAGGGGATCGGAGGTCCGGGAACGCCGACGCTCGGTGGGGTCGACTATTCCGTGATCACCGTCACGTTCGACACCGCGCCGTCGCCTTTACCCGGACCAGAGAACGTCACTGTAACCTGTGAGGTGATCGGCGCTGCCGCCAGCGCCGCGGATTGCCCAAGCGTTGCCGCCGTGGATTCGCAGGGTTCCGCGACCTTCATCCTGAGCTTGAGCGCGCCAATTCCGCCCGGAGCGCGCACAACGTTTTCATTCGCGGGAACGGCGGCGACGCTACCGTACGAGTACCTGCCCGGGGATGTGGACTTCTCGGGCGCGGTGAATGAAGACGACTTGATCGCCTTGCAGGAGGCACTTGCTGATGGCTCCGCCGAATTCAGCGGAAACCTGCCCCGTTATGATATCGACCGGAGCGGATCTGTGGACGCAACGGACTTCGTACGCCTGCATGAGCTTGTGGCGGCTTTCGGGACGCCCCCAGCCACCGACGCCGTCCCCGACGCCAGCATTCCCGTGGCCTGGGGTGTGCCAGCGGCCTGGCAGGCCGATGACCTGCATTGGTGCCGCGATCAAAGCCCGCGCAACAAGGTCGACGATCTGATCGATGCTTCGAACCAGGCCGCGTTCGACATCGTCGTCAATTTCAAGGCCGAGGTGGGCGAGGCGGACACGGCGTTTCTTCAGGCGCTGTCAAACGCCGCCGTGCGAAAGCTCAAATACCTGCCGAGCGTCTCCGTTCAGGGCGTGCCCAGTGGGGCTATCGCGCAGATCGCGGGGCTGGAGAACGTCGCGTTCATCGAGGGGCAGTGGGGGTTCGACTTCGACTTGGACATTTCCGCCCCCACGGTGTGCCTCACGCCAGTGGCGGGCTTTCCTGCCGCCGGCTGCTTGGGGGAACTTGAGGACCAGTATCCGTGGCTGAATGGCTCGGGGGTGAACATCGCCGTCATCGACACAGGAGTCGATGACGGCACGCACATGTGCTTCCCGCTAGCGGCGTTCTACTATGATGAGATCAGCCACTGCGGCTACCCAGATCCATCTTGCAATCCGAACCCGGACCTCACCGCGCCTCACGGAACGAACGTGGCGTCGATCGCACTTGGGCGTCTCTGGACCGGGCCGGATGGGGTCGACCGCCGCGGAGTCGCAACAGGGGCTGGCTTGGTCGACGTGCGATTTCACGACGCCAGCATAACCTGCTTAGGCGAGGCGTGGCCGCAGGCGGTGGATGCACTCGAGCAGGTCTATGCGCATCGTAGCGACTGGAAGGTGCGCGTAATCAACATGAGCCTTCACCAGCGGCAGGTGAGCGGTAACCTGTGTCTGCACGTTCCGTCGGACGGAACGGATAGCTTCAGCCAGCTCGTCGACCTTGCCACCACGATGGGTATTTTCGTGAGCGCCTCCGCTGGCAATTTCGGCCCTGATAACACTTTTCTCTCCACGCCGGCGGCCGCCACTCGATCAGTCGCAGTGGCAAACGCGCGCACACTGACCGGCACGGTTGATCGCCCCAACGATACGATTGCTGCTGATTCGGCGCGCGGGCCGCGCACGAGCGACTCGGATTTGGATGTCTTGGATGAACTCAAACCCGATGTCACTGCACCAGGGGCGCACTGCTACCTCGACTCGCCCAGCGGGGGCTGCCAGTATCCGCTTCTTTCGTCTGGGATAAGGGGCGCGGCCCCGGACTCCACGAACGGCATTCACCCGATATCAGGCACTTCGCAGGCGACTCCCCACGTAGCGGGCTTGGCGGCTCTGATCATGCACGCGCGCCCGGGGATCAACGTGCTCTCGGTTAAGCAAGCCATCATCGCCTCATCCGAGCCGCGCACGCAGCCGCCGTGCGATACGTGTGATCCGACATGCACGCCAACGGGGTGTTGTCCGCAGCCCTCACCGTACCCGGGCTGGGACTGCCGCTGGGGTTGGGGCTACATCAACGCTTACGACGCGGCGAGCTACGTCGTGAGCCTCACGTCGGATGTCACGTTTCCGACCTTCCCAGGCAACCCGATCTGGCTCTCGCCGGATATCAGCGTCAGTCCGTTTCCCATTCAGCGCGACGTGGTCCACACGGTCACGGTGCAGGTCAAGAACGTCGGCACGGGCGCGGCGCAGAAGGTGCGGGTGCACTTCGCGGTGAGCGACTTCTCGGCGACGCCGACGTACATCGACGACTTCGGAACGAAGATCGTCGATCTGCCGGGCAACAGCACCACAAGCGTCTCGCAGCAGTGGCTGCCGCGCGCCCTGACGCACAAGTCCTTTCAGGTCGAGATCGGCTTCGGTCCCGACCGCACCCACGCCAACAACCTGGTTCGGCGGAACCTCAGCATAGCCTTCTGGTCCTGGCCCAGCCAATGGTTCACCGATTCATTCAGGGTTGGCAACACGTTGACCGAGGACGTCCAAACCATCACGTTCAACATCACCTTCGCGGATCCGACTCCGGGCTGGTCGGTCGTGTTGAACCCGTCCAGTGTGGCGCTCTCCGGAGACGCCCCACCGGCCAACATCCAGGTGACGATCACGCCGCCGCTGCCGCCACAGTCCGGCGCTTCTCAGACCGTGCATATCGCGGCGCTGATCGGCACGCAGAAACTGGGCGGCGTGTCGATTCAAGCGACCGTGCCATGAAGCTCCGACGCGTCGCCCGCGCCCGCATGCACAATCCGCGTAAGCAGCGCCAGGGCAGGCACTGAGCAACTG
>DASXUA010000358.1:0-12951 GCA_036505095.1 Phycisphaerae bacterium | reverse complement strand
CTGACCGGCGGCGTATATTCGCGGAGCCCGGCGCATATCGATCTGGCGCGCCGCGAGTGGCGCGCCGCGAATGTTTTCATTAACCGCAAGATCACCGGCTTTCGGGTTGATGTGCAACCTCTGGGCCGCGAACGGCTGGGCGGGTTAGACTACCTGCTGCAATTCGTCGAAACGCGCTCGATCAGCGAGAACACGCTGCGCCACGGACTGGCGGCGGTCGAGGAGCTGGCGAGCGGCGGGGTTCATCCCCGCCGGGCAGCAGGGTCGGCTACGCACCCGTGAATGCCGTGACGAACTCGCCAAAATATTCGCGCTTTGCGCTGCTTCTGATCGTGATGGGCGCGTTACTGCGTCTGGCATACGCCCTGCGCGGCGGGGTGACCTATGACGAGGTGTTCGTCATGGGTGTCGGGCTGGATGAGGCGCGCGGGGCTTGGCGGGCCCTGCTGTTCGATGTGCCGCTGCGCCACAGCACCGCCATCACGCCGCTGTGGTGGTGGGTGCAGGCCGTTCCGCTGCTGATCCGCGGCGAGTTGTCGCTCTTCGGGCTGCGCGTTTTGCCCGTAGTCGTCGGAACTCTGACGTTGGTCCTGACCTGGCGCATCGCCCGCCGGCGCATTGGACGCGGACCGGGACTCATTCTCCTGGCGCTCGCCGCGCTTTCCGACGCGCTCGCGTACGCGAACGCGCGTGGCGAATTCGCGGAATTCCTGGTGGTGCTGGCTGCGCTGCCAGCGGCACTGCTCGTCGGTGATCCGCGCCGACCCGCACTGAAAGGTGCCCTGTGGCTGCTGATCCTGATGACGCAGTTGGGCAAGGGCTTGATGCTGGTGGGCGGCTTGATGCTGGCGGAGTCAATCTTTCTGGCAATACGCCCCGGGCGTCGCCGCGTTCAGCCGTTGTTCGTCAGCGCCCTCATCGCGCTGCTGCCGACGCTCGCCTGGCTGCTGATGGCGCAGCTCGTCGAGTTCGGGCATGGCACCGTGCTGACCGAGGCCGGCCCGCGCGACAGCATCTGGGCCGCACTGTCGGGCGTGACGCTCGAGTACGGCCGCACCAAGCAGCACATGATCGGTCGACCCATCGATGCGCTGCAGGTCTATCTCGACGGCGCCGTCTGGCCGCTCACCACGCTCGCCGCCGTTCCGATGCTCGTCGGGATCATCTACGCCGCGCGCTGGGCGCTTGCTGGTGCGAGAATGCCGCTCGCTGGTGCGCGAATCCCGCCTGCCCTTGACGCCGGGGTTTGGGGCCCCCGACGTCAAGGGTCTCGCACCCACGGCGGCGGAAATCCTGCCTGCCCTGGACACAGTCGCACCGTGTCCAGGGTCCCGCGCTTGGACCGTCGGTCTGCACTGACGATCAGCCTGATCCCATGGATCGCCGTCGCCAGCGCGACCATCATCGCGCGTGGCATGCTCGCCTCGCGCTTCCACCTGCTCTACCTGCCGGCCGCATGGATCGTCGCCGCCTGCGGGCTGTGGCGGCTGCGTCACGCGCGCGCCGCGACGCTGATCGCGTGCGGCATCGTCTGGGCGGCGTACGCCGCGCTGGCATTCTCCTGGTCCGGCTGGCCGCCGCACGGGCTCGTGTTTTCCGTGGGCGGAATCCTCGCCGTTATTATCCCCATCGTCGCAACCATGATACTCATGGATTCCGCACGTCGACGGCCTACTTCGCCGGCGCCGTCGTCGACGCCGCTCTCCGCCGCGGCGGATCGCGGTTCTGAACCGGCGGGCCCGGCCGCGCTGCGCATCGGTGGATGGGCGCTGGTCGGCACGGCGCTGCTGGTCGTCGCTTTGTATTGTGGTCCTTTCCCCTGGGAGCCGGCCGCACGCGCGGAACCGATGGCCGGTGCGCCGGGCGGTCCCGTGCGAGCCCTGCTCGAACAAATCGATCAGGCCCGCAGCGGAAGAGCCCCCTACCCCCCACCACACGGCCGGACCTTGTACATCGACCTGGCCCATTATTTCCTCACGAAACCCGACCAGACTCCGCGTGACGTTGACCGGGCGGTGCACTACGCTGAACTCGAGACGCGCCGCGCTCCGCACGACGCGCGCGCCTGGTTCTACTTCGGGTGGGCGTTGCAGCAGGCCGGCCGCCCGACCGACCAAGTCCGCCGCGCCTGGCAACGCAGCTACGAGATCCGCCCGACGCCGCTCGTCGCCGAGCGCCTGGCGCAGCTACGTAGTTAGCCGAGCGGCGCGGGTACGCACACGCAACTGGGTTATCACGTTCAGCGAGCTTCGGAGCTCCCCGATTCCTCCGGCGCTCGGCAGTTTTCCCCCCGGCCTCGGACAAGACGCTCGGTTGACCGAGGGTCGATTTGTACCGTGAACGCCTTGGCGCCGCTGTCTATGACCTTCGTTGACGGTTGCAGCCACTCCAGGGTCGGCAGTAGAGAGCACCGAACGACAACCACCGCCGTGGCGGCGGCAAGGGCCATCCCCACGATCGTCCGAGCCTGGGCAGCCGCGGTCACAACGTTCTTGTTAAAGTATCTGCTCATCGCTTGGTCTCCCATACGTCGCTTGATTCCCGACCAATCTCTCGGGGCTCCTAAAACGATCCCGTCATAGCTTGGCCCTGCTCTCTGAAAGCGACGAATCTGGCGGGCACTCACGGACCGACTGCAACGTCCATGCTGCTCGGGCGGATGTAATCGCGCGTCTGCCGCCGCGGAACCCAACAGGCGCAACCGACGAGTATGTTCGCTGCAGAAAATCCGCGTGAGACACCGCGGCGGATGTCGCTTGACAGTTGGGAGCTGCGGCGCGGGCCGCGGCCAAGCGATGCACGAAACGAGGAGATCAGCGATGAGTGCCAGGAACTACAAGTCGATGCTGCGGAAATCCGGATTGCTCGCGGTGGTCGCGGGCGCGGGATTGAGCCTGCTGGCGGCGACGGGGTGCGATTTGCGGGCCGAGCAACTCGCAGCGTTGCCCGCCGCCTCGGTCTTGACCGACACCAGCGGCATCATCGACATGCACGACGCTGCGTCACCCGGCAAGGCGAGCACCCGCATGTCGGGCATTATCAACATCGGTCCACTGCACTAACGAATCCGTGAACCAGTCCCGCGCTCAAATGCGCCGTGTCCTGCCCGCCGGCCGAACCCGCGCCGAACGCTGTGTACGGCGCGGGTTCGCCGGCCGATATATGGTGTGTCGGAACGTGGCTTCTCAGCCGCTCAGCCAAGCGCGTAGGGCACCAATCGGTCGGCCGCGGTGTCCAAGATGGCGAATCGGCCATCACACACGCCACCGACCACGATCAGGTACCGATCGGCCGGGTCAAGGCTCAGCACCGAGCCGCCGCTCCAATCCAGCACCCCGCGCGGCGTCGCCGCCAGCCAGCGATGGAAATGGCCAATCAAGATGCGCCGCTGCGGGACGGCCTGGAAGCTGCGCGCCAGCTTTTCGGGTGTATCGGGCCGCCCGTCAAAGTACCAGAGGTGCGCCACGTCGAACGGATCGAGCCACGGCTCGACGTGCGTGAACAGGCAATCATCGAGCACGATCTGCGCCTCCAAAGAGCCCATGAAAGTCAGAGTTTCAGGTGCCAGCCGCGCAGCAACATCAGAATCGACATCCCGGCACAAGCTGATGTCATGATTCCCCCAGACCCCCACCGCGCCGACGTCGCGCAGCAAGCCCGCCGTCGCGTCGATCTCCTGGCACGTATCGGCGGTATCGCCGAGAACAACATAGGCGTCGGCGCCCGCACCGCGCAGGACGTGAATCGCCTGCCGCAAGCGGTCGGTGCATTCATGGATGTCGGCAAGGACACCGATCCGCATAACGTCGGCTTACCAGCGATCCTTGGGCTCGCCTATGGGTCCGCTGGCCGGCTCGTCACGGGAGCGTATCGGCCGGCTGCGTCGAGGCCCGGTATTCATCCAACTTCGCGCGCCACTCAGCCGCCTTCGGTGTCGTGGCCCTTGTCCGGCCTGGCTTCGTCCGATCTAGGAGGGACAGTCTCGATTGATCCGGTAGACGTCGCTGATACGATATTGACATGGCGAGCCTCATGGATGACCGAGGCATCGAGAACCTGCGGTTCATGGAGATTGTGTGAACGTCGGCTTTCATACCAACCCCGACGGCGAGCCGCATATACATGACCATGGCGTCACGGAGGAGGAGGTGCTCGAAGCGCTGGCAGCGCCACTGGAGCAGATTTCCGGCCGCGACGACAGTACCATTCTGATCGGGCGAACGGCCGCCGGGCGGGTTCTGAAGGTCATCTTTGCCGACGCTCATGATGGAGAGGGTATATTCGTGATTACAGCCTTCGACCTGCCGGCAAAACAACGTCGAGCGCTGCGTCGCCGGCTGAAACGGAGACAACGGTGAAAGCGAACGCAACCAGGCGAAGGAAACCCACTGCCCGGCGCGACCCTAGCCCCTATCCTAAAGGATGGGACCGCCAGCGCGTGCAGGCATTGATTGATTACTACGAAAGCCAGTCCGACGAGGAGGCAATCACGGAAGCGGAGCGGGCATATGCAGATGGCGCTAGCGCCATGATTCAGATTCCGCTCGATCTCGTACCGCGGGTGCGGAAACTCCTCGCCAAACGCGCTGGATGACCCGTCGTTCCAGAGGCCTCTCCGAATCACGGGTGTTCAGCGGATGCGGCCGACGAGCCAGCCGGCTGCGTGGTGGTCCCGTTGCTTGGTTGCCCTGTTGCCTGGTTGCCTCGCAGATCTTCCAGCTTCGCGCGCCATTCGGCCGCCTGGGCGTCGTAGCCTTGGTCCGGCTCGCCCGTGTGCCAGGCTTCGTAGAGCTGCACGCGCGCTTCGAGCACCGAGCGCCAGTGCATCCGCCGGCTGGTCGCGGACTGATCGCATTGCCCGGCCGCATCCAGTAGCAACGGCTCAGCCTCGGAATAGCGCTCGAGGTTGATGAGCGTCCTGGCAAGCCCGATCTGCGGATACAGCGTGTGCGGATGACCGGCCGGGAGCACGCGCTGGAACATCGCCAGCGCCGCCTCGTACTTCGGCAGCGCCTCGCCCGGGCGGGCGAGGGCCCGCAGGCAGGACGCCACGCTGTGCAGCCCCGTCGCCACGTCGGGATGGTCGCCCTCGAAGAGCCGCTGGTACATCGCCAGCGCCGCCTCGTACTTCGGCAGCGCCTCGGCCGAGCGGTCGAGGGAGTCCAGGCAGCCCGCCACGTTGTTCAGCCCCATCGCCAGGTCGGGATGGTCACCCTCGAAGAGCCGTTGGTACATCGCCAGCGCCGCCTCGAACTTCGGCAGCGCCTCGGCCGAGCGGCCGAGGGAGTCCAGGCAGAACGCCACGTTGTTCAGGTTCGTCGCCACGTCGGGATGGTCGCCCTCGAAGAGCCGCTGGCGCATCGCCAGCGCCTCCTCGTACTTCGGCAGCGCCTCAGCCGAGCGGCTGAGGTACTCCAGGCAGGACGCCACGTTGTTCAGGCTGTTCGCCACGTCGGGATGGTCGCCCTCGAAGAGCCGTTGGCGCATCGCCAGCGCCCCCTCGAGCTTCGGCAGCGCCTCGGCCGGGCGCCCGAGGTATTCCAGGCAGGACGCCATGTTGTTCAGGCTCTGCGCCACGTCGGGGTGGTCGCCCTCACAGAGCCGCTGGCGCATCGCGAGCGCCTCCTCGTACTTCGGCAGCGCCTCGGCCGAGCGGGCGAGGGATTTCAGGCAGAACGCCACGTTGTTCAGGCTCGACGCCACGTCGGGATGGTCGCCCTCAAAGAGCCGCTGGAACATCGCCAGCGCCGCCTCGTACTTCGGCAGCGCCTCGGCCGAGCGGCCGAGGGAGTCCAGGCAGAACGCCACGTTGTTCAGGCTCTTCGCCACGTCGGGATGGTCGCCCTCGAAGAGCCGCTGGTACATCGCCAGAGCCGCCTCGTACTTCGGCAGCGCCTCGGCCGAGCGGCCGAGGGATCGCAGGCACGATGCCGCGTGGCTCAGGCTCGCCGCCACGCCGGGATAGTCGCCGGTGTGAACCTGCTGGGTGATCTCCAGCGCCTGCTCGGTCAGGCGCAGCGCCTCGGCCGAGCGCGCATTGCCGTCGAGGATTTCGGCGATCGTCAGGCGCAGTCCGGCCTCCACCTCGGGCTGCTCCTTTAGCTCGCCCGACTCAAGCAGCTTGATCGCCTGGTCCATTGCGTCCGTGACCCGGAATCCCTGCTGCCCGCCCTTGTGCGGATCGGCGGCCACCAGCGCCTTGGTCACGAAGCGGTTGATCTGCTCGGCCTTCTGCTGCTGCCGCTCGGCATTGCGGCGCTCGCGCTCCTCGGCCAGCAGGGCATCTTCCGCGCGCTGCCGCTGGCGAGCCTGCTCGGTCTCGGCCAGGCGGGACTTGCGGGCTTCCTCCGTGGCCCGCGCCTGCGCGCGGAGCGCCCAGACCAGCCCGCTGCTGGTCCCCACCACTGCCGCCAACAGCGAAGCCCCGACCAGGCCCCCGGCGATCACCGCCCCGCGTCGCCGGCGGACGAACTTGCGCAGCCGATAGCCGGCGCTGGGCGGGCCGGCGAGAACCGGCTCGCTGCTCAGGTAGCGCCGGATGTCCATCGCCAGCGCGTTCGCCGTTTCGTAGCGCCGCGCGGGGTCTTTCTCCAGGCATTTCATGACGACCCAATCCAGATCGCTCCGCAGCGTGCGCAGGAGCGTCTTGGGCTCGGTGCGGCGGTGATGGGCGATGGCGTCGAGCGAGTCCGTGTTCCAGCCGCGCGAGTGATCCGGAGCGCCGACGGCCGGCTCCGCGACGTACATATCGGCCTGCTGGACCGCGCGCCGCTCGCCTGGTTCTACGTGCACCTCGGGCGGAATAGTTGGAAGCTCCAACTCAGCGCCCTTGGTCCCTCGTTCCCTCGATCCCTTGGTCCCTGCCGGGTGGTCCAACTCCGACAGCCGCGTGCTCGGTCGCGGCGGTTCGACTTCGCGGATGATGCGCTGGATTTCAGCGTAGCCGGCGCGGCGAAGCGTGTGAGGGTCGAAGGGCAGCGTGCCGGTCAGCAGCTCGTACAGCACGACGCCCAGTGAGTAGATGTCGCTGCGCGTGTCGATGTCGATGGCCGACATCTCGGCCTGCTCGGGGCTCATGTATTCCGGCGTGCCGATCAGCATGCCTTGTTGCGTGAAGACCGTCTGCTCGGTCAGGCGCTGGTTGGTGGCCTTGGCCACGCCGAAGTCGATCACTTTCGGCACGGGCTTGCCGTCCTGGATCGTCACCAGGATGTTGCTGGGCTTGAGGTCGCGATGGATCAGCCCCTTCTGATGCGCGTGCAGCACGGCATTGCAGACGGCGATGAACAGCTCCAGCCGCTCGTTCAGGCCCAGACGGTTCTTGTCGCAATAAGTGGTGAGCGGCTCGCCGCGCACGTGCTCCATCACGAAGTAGGGCCGGCCGTCGGGCGTAGCGCCGGCATCGTACACGGCCGCCACGTTCGGATGGTTCATCAGCGCCAGCGCCTGCCGCTCGGCCTCGAAGCGGGCCACCACCTCGCGCGTGTCCATCCCCAGCTTAATCAGCTTCAGCGCCACCCGCCGCCGCACCGGCTTCTCCTGTTCGGCCAAATAGACCTCGCCCATCCCCCCGGTGCCGAGCCGCTCCAGCATGCGGTATGGCCCGATGGTCCGGGCCGCATGCGCCCCGTGCTGAATCGGAATCGTCGAACTGACGTCGTCTTGATCCGGAATAATCGTCCCTCGCGCATCCGGCGGCGCGGCCTCATTGGTATTCGTCTCGTCTGGCATGGCTAAGCCCCTCATCGAACTCCCTCGCCCAACCGGAGCGGTCTTTCCGATCCGCTACCCCGAGGTGCTCATGAATCGTGACGCCGATGCGAGCAGCTCGCGCAAACGATCATGCGCGCGCGAACGCAGCATGTAGACGGCACCTTCGGAGCGGCCGATGGCGGTCGCGACTTCCGCGACCGGTCGGCATTCCAAGTCGTACATCCGCACGACCTTGGCATAGTCCGTCGGCAATTTTCCGATCGCGGCGGTCAGTTCGCGGCTGATCTCGTGACGCATAGCGACGCGGCTGGGCGTCGAGGTCGCAGTGCCCAGCAGGTTGAAGAGCGTCACGCAGGAGTCCTCACCTTGCGGCGATGTCACCCGCTTCCGCGGGTCCGGGCGTTTGGCGCGGCCGAGCTCCTTGAGCGCATCGCGCAGGTTGTTCTCCGCCAAGTGCGTCAGCCATGCCAGAAATGAGCCGGGTCCCTGCGGCTGGAAGCGGCCCATGTCTTGAAACGCCTCGATGAAGGTCACCTGCAAGACGTCGTCCGGCTCGAGCACCGTGCGCCACTTCTGGGCGATCTTGCCCGCCATGCGACGGCGAAGCTCTGGACCGTAATGCTTGAGCAGGGAGCAGAGCGCCTCGGCGTCGCCGGCGATCGCGTCTGAAAGCCATTGTTCGTCAAACGTCACCGTCGGATGGCTCATCGAACACGAAAGGCTCAATGCGTGCCACCAACATACCCGCGCGCCGGCGGATAGCAAAGCAGGGTCCGTCTAAGGTTCGCGCCCCCCGCGCGCCTGCGGGCATGGGACTCTATCCGTGGAACTTGGTCCACCTTGCGTGGTGCCCGTGTGGCTGGTCAAAGACAAATCACGTCCCACCTGCAGAATCCGACAGTTCGACTAGCGCTGGGAGTGTCGCTCCACGCGCGCGCCTGGTTCTAACTCGGGTGGGCCTTGCAGCAGGCCGGGCGGCCGACCGGGCAAGTCCGCCGTGCCTGGCAGCGCAGCTACGAAATCCGCCCCACCCCGCTCGTGGCCGAGCGCCTGGCGCAGCTCGACGGCTGACGGCGCTTTGAATCCGAATCCGTCCGGCTATAGAGTGCTGCGGATTGAGCCGGCCATTGGTCTGGGAGGCCTGTATGCCCGTTCCAAGTCCGTTCGTCAGCATCCCCGCGGGGTCGGCCTTGCCGGCGGTCGTGAATGCCATCGTCGAAATCCCCAAGGGGCGGCGCAGCAAGTTCGAGATCGACAAAAAAACCGGATTGATGAAGCTCGATCGGTATCTCTTCTCCTCCAGCCATTATCCCGGTGACTACGGCTTCATTCCGCAGACGCTCGCCGAGGACGGCGATGCGCTGGACATCCTCGTCATGGTGAACGAGCCGACCTTCAGCGGCTGCCTGATCGAGGCCCGCGTGGTCGGCCTGTTCCGCATGAAGGACCGCGGCAAGAACGATTACAAGATACTCGGCGTGCCGCATACGGATCCGCTGTTCGCCGAAATCCTGGATTTGAAAGACGTGCCGCATCATTACTTGCGCGAGGTTCAGCACTTTTTTGGCACGTACAAACAACTTGAAGGTGCGCCGGTGGAAACGCGCGATTGGCAGCCGGCGGCGGCTGCCACGGCCGAAGTGCAGGCCTCGGTCGATCGTTATCGCCAGAGCCAGCCTGCTCAGAACCCCGCCCGCAAAGGCGGAGTGAGCGCGCCGGACAGATGACGCTCCGATGGACGACACCCCCACTGGGCGTGGCGGGTTCCGACGTGGACTTGTACCCCGGAGGAGATTTGTGCACACCTATACATCAGTCGTTACGATCGTGCTGGGTTTCGGTTTGCTGACATGCGCTTGCCAGCCAGCGACGGGCGGCGGCCGCCGCAGCACGACCGGTCCGACGTTTCGCACTTCGCTGGCCTTCGGCGATCAGCTTGATACCGGCTTCGTCCGCAACACGCAGACCACAGTTACGGCACGTGTCGTTCGGGAGCCGAGTTCGACTGTGCGCAACGTGGTCGGCATGGCCGTACTCGACAAGACCAGCCTGCGCGTCACCAAAACTGTCAATCCGGGTCGCGTGGTGGCCCAGGCCCTGCCCGACCGGCTCGATTTGACTTTCCTGATCGCCGGACCAGACGACGACCCATGCGCCAGCTCCGATGTAATTGGCACGTTCACAGCGCTCTACAACGCCGCGGGAACCGATTTCACCGTCACGCCCGCGTCACTGGATCTGACCAGCTCAATCGCCGAGTTGATCCTTGACGGCTCACTGTCCGTCTGCGTCCGCGTGAACGCGAATTTCGATGGAAGTGTCCGCATCAATGCGTTAAGCGTTTCGTTCCGCCAGGTGAGCACCACGAGTGGTCCGACGGGTACCCTGACTGGCACGGTGGTGGATGCGCAGTCGGGCAGTGCCCTGTCGGGGGCAACCATCGCGGTCAGCGGTTCGAGTGCTTCCGCCGTCAGCGACTCGAACGGCATGTTCAGGATCGAGGCGGCTCCTGCCGGCGACCGGACCGTCACCGCGTCGGCGACCGGCTATGTGCCGACTTCAACTCCGGTGACGATCGTGGCCAACGATACGACCGAAATCAGCGTCGGGCTGCTGCAATCCTCCGCCAGCGGCGACAGCGTGCAGGCGATTCTGACGTGGGGCGAGGCGCCGGCGGACTTGGACTTGCACCTGTCCGGGCCGGACAGCGCTGGCGGCCGCTTTCATGCCTTCTATCGCGCGCGGCAACCGGTCGCCTATGTGTGCCTCGACCTGGACGACACGAGCTCGTTCGGCCCGGAGACCATGACAATCGCCCGCGCCGCCACTGGACAGTTCGTGGCCGGCGATTATCACGTCTGGGTCCACAACTTCAGCCAAACTCCCGAGTTCGACGTCTCCGGTGCCGTGCTCACGCTGTTCGCCGCCGGGCGGCAGATCGCCCAGTTCCAGGTGGATAGCGCCACGGGCGATCGGTCCCTCGACATCTGGCGGGTAGTCGAATTCAACCTGAGCGCCGACGGCAGTGTATCGGGCGTGCGCGCCGTACAGTCGTTCGCGGCCGGCAATGCGGACTCGGTGTTTTGATCTCACGCGCAAGATTCATTCAGAGGAGCTGTGTTCACGATGAAAATCGCTCGCGCCGGCAAACTGCTGATCGTCGCAGGCTTCCTTACCACGGTTGTGGTTCATGCGGATTCGGCCTGGATCTATCCCGAATCGCGGAAAGTCGATCAGGTTGACGACTATCACGGCGTGCAGGTCGCCGACCCGTATCGCTGGTTGGAGGACACCGACTCCGCGGAGACCGGCGCCTGGGTCGAGGCCCAGAACAAGCTGACTTTCGGATACCTGGAACAGATTCCCGAGCGCCAGGCCATCAAGGAGCGCCTCACCAAGTTGTGGAACTTCGAGCGCTTCACGCCGCCTTTCAAAGAGGGCGGGCGCTTCTTCTATCAGAAAAACGATGGACTGCAGAACCAAAGCGTGCACTACACCCTCGCGACGCTGAATGGCGATCCGAAGCTGCTCATCGATCCGAACAAGCTATCGTCCGATGGGACGACGTCACTCGCCGGCCCATCAATCAGTCACGACGGTAAGTTGGCGGCCTATGGAATTTCCGTGGCTGGATCGGACTGGCAGGAATGGAAGGTCCGCGAAGTCGAGACCGGACGCGATCGGGAGGACGATCTGAAATGGATCAAGTTCTCCAACGCCGCCTGGACGCATGACGGCCACGGCTTCTTCTACAGCCGTTATGATGAGCCGCAGGGCGCGGCGCTTCAGCAGGTCAACTACTACCAGAAGCTTTTCTATCACCACCTCGGCACGCCGCAGTCGCAGGATACGCTGGTCTACGAGCGTCCGGACGAAAAGGAGTGGGGCTTCGGCGGCGCGGTGACGGACGACGGGCGCTACCTGGTCGTAGCGGTCTCCAAGGGCAGCGACCGGAGAAATCGGTTCTACTACAAGAACTTGCACGAACCGGACGCGGCGATGATGAAGCTGATCGATGAATTCGAGGCGACTTACGATTTCATCGACAACGACGGACCGGTCTTCTGGTTCCGCACGGACTCGGGCGCGCCGCGTGGCCGCGTGATCGCGATCGATACCGAACATCCCGCGCGTGACCAGTGGAAGGAGATCATCCCTGAATCCGCGGACACGCTCGAAAGCGTCAACCTGGTGAACGACACGTTCATTTGCTCCTACCTGAAGGACGCGCATTCGGCCGTCAGGCTCTACGACCTGAAAGGCAAGTTCGCGCGCGAGCTGCCGCTGCCGACGCTCGGCGCAACGAGCGGCTTTGACGGCAAGCGCAAGGATACGGAGACCTTCTATTCGTTCACCAGCTTCACCTATCCGACGACCGTCTATCGGCTGGACCTGACGACGGGCGCGAGCACGGTTTTCCGGCAGCCGAAGGTGGATTTCAATCCGGACGATTACGAAACCAAACAGGTGCTCTACACCAGCAAGGATGGCACGCGCTGCCCGCTGTTTATCACGCATAAGAAGGGGCTGAAGCTCGACGGCAACAACCCCACGCTGCTGTACGGCTACGGCGGGTTCAAGATCACCATTACGCCGCGCTTTTCGGCGAGCAATCTGGTATGGCTGGAGCGGGGCGGTGTGTATGCGGTGGCGACGCTGCGCGGCGGCGGCGAGTACGGCGAGCAGTGGCACGAGGCCGGCATGAAGCTCAAGAAGCAAAACGTCTTCGACGACTTCATCGCGGCGGCCGAGTGGCTCATCGACAACAAATACACACGCCGCGAAAAGCTGGCCATCACCGGCTCCAGCAACGGTGGCCTGCTGGTGGGCGCGTGTATGACGCAGCGGCCCGATTTGTTCGGCGCGGCACTGCCGGATGTGGGCGTGATGGACATGCTGCGCTTCCAGAAATTCACCATCGGCTGGGCCTGGGTTTCGGACTATGGCTCCCCGGATAATCCCGAGGAGTTCAAAGCCCTGTACGCCTACTCGCCGCTGCACAACATCAAATCCGGCACGAAGTATCCGCCGACGATGATCACGACGGCCGATCACGACGACCGGGTCGTGCCGGGCCACAGCTTCAAATTTGCCGCCGCGCTGCAGGCGGCGCAGGCCGGCCCCGCGCCGATCCTCATCCGCATCCAAACCAAAGCCGGCCACGGCGCCGGCAAGCCGATCTCCAAGATCATCGAGGAAGCCGCCGACCGCTGGGCGTTCCTGCTGCGCGTGCTCGAC
>DASXUA010000357.1:0-1996 GCA_036505095.1 Phycisphaerae bacterium | reverse complement strand
AGTCTTGTCGGTGCCGGCAATGCTAATGATCCGGCCTCGGACCAACTGGCCCGGCGCGCCCATGCGGGGCGCGGTCATCGTGTTCTGGTCGATGAATACGACGCGGATGCGGTGGTTGTTCCAGTCGTCGACGACCAGGTCAAGCGTGCCGTCGCCATCCCAGTCGGCGAGCGCGACCTCGTGCGGATAGTAGAGCAACGTGGAGGTCGCGACCGTATCGTCACGCACGTACCCGCCGATGCCATTGCCCGCCACGGTACAAATCTGGCCGGAGATGTTGTTGCAGGGCTCGACCACTCCGCCGGCCGGCGGCGGCGCGATGAAGGACAGGAAGTAAGCCAGAAGCTGCCGCTCCGGATCGGTGTCGCCGCCCTCGCCGCCCGCGCCTGGGGGCGTGTCCGCCAGTTGTCGCGCCGTCTCGTTGGCCGCGATGTAGGTAATGTTGTCGCACGGATCGGCCGGGATTTCGACGCGCACGGGATGGCAGCGCACGTCGCCGGCCAGCACGCTGTATATATTGACGGGATCACTGCCGGCGATGGCGTTGCCAGCGCCACCTTGGTTGACGCCCTGACCGCTCGCAAGGTGGCAGGCGATGCAGCCGGCCTGGATGTAGAGGTTATAGCCGCGCGTAATCGAACTCGTCCCCTGAAGCGGCGTGCCGCCGGTCAGCGTGCCGAGAAAGACGGCCAGGTTGCCGATCTCACAATCCGAGGCGCCGGACAGCTTGACCGGGTGGGCACTCTGCTGTTGGGAAGAGCGCAGGCGCGCGTCGAGGCTGGTCTGAGGGGCACCCTGGATTCCGGGTGCCGTCAAATTGCACCCGCCCTCCGCGCCGTTGCAGTGACAGGCAGCGCAGCCGTTGGCCGCGTAGAACTGCATGCCGGCGATGGCGCGCAGCGTGGCGTCGGTGAGGCAATTGCTGTTGCCGTTGCCGGCGTTACGATTCGTGACCGGTGGCTGCGGCGGACACCCGGCGCCGAGGATGACCGCGGCCAGCACCGTGGGACCAGCCAGTACGTGAAATGCTTTCATGGCATCAACTCCAAAAAACGCAACCGGTGTTCGAGCCTTGCCGCTTCTTAGCTTAGGGATTCTTGGGAACCGCGTTCACGCGCCGCACGCGGTGGTTAATGGTATCGGCGACATACACCGTGTAGGCTGCATCGTTTGCGCCGCCGGCCAGGTAAGCTCCGCCCGGCTCCTGCAGCTTGGCGCGCGTGGCGGGACCGCCATCGCCTTCATAACCGTACTGATCGGACCCGCAGGTCCCCGCAACGGTGCGAATCACGCGCGTCTGGAAATCGACCAGTCGGACGCAGTTGTTGAACGTGTCGGTGATCAACACGTTGCCGCTGCCGTCTTGGGCCACATCGACGTCGGCCGGGCGACGGAGCTGCACCTGCGTGGCCAGCAGGCCGCTGCCGTCGAGCATGGCGCCGCCGCCGGCGAAAATGTTAATCGTGGGCGGGACGGCGTTCAGGTCGATCACACGGACGCGGCTGTTGTCGGAGTCGGCCACGTAGAGCAGGTTGCGCGCGCGGTCGATGGCCAGCCGCATCTGCGGGATGGCATCGAAGCCGGACTGGACGTTGAACGTGCAAGCACCGGCCGGGCCGCCGTCGCCGCTGTTGGTATCGTAGCCCGCGTCCGGCAGCGTGCGGACGCCCATGACGTTGGCGAAGGTCTCGACGATGTTGTTCTGATGGCTCTGCACGAAGGCCTGGGCCGTGGTGAAATCGTCGTCGGCGTCCGCGAGCACCCGCCGGATGCGCAGATTGCCCTGGTCGGAGATGTAGAAGTTGCGGTCGTTGTCGTAGACGCACGAGCTGGGCAGATTGAAGCGCGTCGGGCCGCTCATGCCGTTGAAGTTCCATCCGGCCGGCATGCCGTCGCCGGCGAAGCCAGGGCCGTTGCCGAACAGGCAGAACATCTCGCCCGTAGTTCCGTCGGCGTTGACCGGAATGTACTTGACCTTCCACTGGTGCCAGCCCCA
>DASXUA010000356.1:0-11253 GCA_036505095.1 Phycisphaerae bacterium | reverse complement strand
CACATCCAGCATCCGCAGGGCCGCCGCGAGATCAACGAGCTGCACGTCCCGCTGGGCCGCGCGATTCGGCTGGTGATGGCATCGGAGGACGTCATCCACGATTTTTATCTACCGGACTTCCGCATCAAACAAGACGTGATTCCAGGGCGTTATACGTCGGAATGGTTCGTCCCGACGCGCCTGGGTGAATACCATTTGTTCTGCGCCGAATATTGCGGAACCAATCATTCACGCATGCGCGGGCGGATCGTCGTGTTGGAGCCGGCCAGATACGAAGCCTGGCTCGCCGGGGCGGTCGCGGACGAGCCACCGGCCTCCGCGGGTGAGCGGCTCTTCACCGAACTGCGCTGTATCACGTGTCATGGAACCCAGGCACCGACGCTGGCCGGGTTGTTTGGGCGCCGTGTGCGCTTGCAGGATGGCACGGTGGTCGTGGCCGATGAAAGCTATCTGCGCGAATCCATTCTGGATCCCCAGGCCAAGCTGGTGGCCGGTTATCCACCCCTGATGCCCACCTTCCGCGGGCAGGTCAGCGAAGAGCAGGTGATGCAGCTTATCGCCTACATCAAGTCGCTGAGCGCCGCGGCCGGAAGCGAGGCCGAACGATGACCACTTTGGTTGCTGAACCCTATGACGAAGCGGTGACCAGCCCGGCACATCTGCCGCGCCGGCACTATCTCAATGCTGCCTTCGGCGTTAAATCGTGGCTGCTGACCCGCGATCACAAACGAATCGCGCTGCTCTACCTGCTGTCGATCACGTTTTTCTTCTTCATTGGCGGCGGCGCGGCCGTGCTCTTCAGGTTGGATCTGATGACGCCCGAGGGGGACCTGGTCGAGTCGGAGACCTACAACAAGCTCTTTACCATTCACGGCGTGCTGATGGTGTTCTTTTTTTTGATTCCATCGGTGCCGGCCGTGCTGGGAAATTTTCTGGTGCCGCTGATGATCGGCGCCAAGGACCTCGCGTTTCCGCGAATCAACCTGGCGAGCTGGTATATTTTCATGATCGGTGGAATCTTCACCACCGCGGCCGTGGTGTTCGGCGGCGTAGATACCGGCTGGACCTTCTACGCACCGTACAGCAGCACCTATTCCAACACCAACGTCATCCTCACGGCGGCCGGCATCTTCATTACCGGGTTCTCATCCATCCTCACCGGCCTCAATTTCATTGTGACCATCCACAAGATGCGCGCCCCCGGACTGACGTGGATGAAGCTGCCGCTGTTTGTCTGGTCCACTTATGCCACCGCCCTGGTCATGGTGCTCGCGACGCCGGTGCTGGCGATCGCGCTGGCGCTCATCGGACTGGAACGTATCTGGGGCGTGGGCATTTTCGACCCCAAGCTCGGCGGCGACCCGGTGCTGTTCCAACATCTGTTCTGGTTCTACTCGCACCCGGCGGTTTACATCATGATTCTGCCGGGCTTCGGCGTCATCAGCGAGTTGGTCGCCTGCTTCTGCAGAAAGGCGGTATTCGGCTACGCTTTCGTGGCCTTCTCCAGCATGTCCATCGCCGTGCTGGGCTTTCTGGTCTGGGGGCACCACATGTTCATTGCCGGGCAGTCGGTGTACGGTGGGATGATCTTCTCGCTGCTCAGCTTCCTGGTGGCCGTGCCCTCCGGCGTGAAGGTCTTCAACTGGACGGCCACGCTGTACCGCGCCTCCGTGGCCTGGAAGACGCCGATGCTGTATGCCCTGGGGTTCATCGGGCTGTTCACCATCGGTGGATTGACCGGTCTATTCCTGGCGACGCTGGCGATCGACGTACACGTACACGACACCTACTTTGTCGTGGCCCATTTTCATTACATCATGGTCGGCGGCATGGTAATGGCGTATCTGGGCGGCATTCACTTCTGGTGGCCCAAGATCAGCGGGCGGATGTATCCCGAGTGGCTGGGGAAATTCTCGGCCTTCGTCATATTCATCGGTTTCAACCTGACATTTTTTCCACAGTTTGTGCTGGGCTACCTGGGAATGCCGCGCCGCTATCACACTTATCCACCGGAATTCCAGGTGCTCAACGTGATGTCATCGGCCGGGGCTTCGATCCTGGGCCTGGGTTACCTGCTGCCGCTGGCGTATCTGATCTGGTCCATCAAGTACGGTGCCATTGCCGGCCCGAACCCGTGGCCGGCCACAGGCCTCGAATGGCAGACGCCATCGCCGCCGCCCAGCGACAACTTCGAGGTCACGCCGGTCGTGACCCAGCGACCGTACAGGTATTCTCCGTGGGAGCCGCAAGGTGGCTGACGAATCTTCCATGGTGGCGCACCAATTCGAAGGGATGCGACAGCAGGAGGAATCCGCGACGCTGGGCATGTGGGTATTTCTAGCCACTGAAATCATGTTCTTCGGCGGGCTTATCCTGGGTTACACAGTATATCGATTGAAATATGCCGAGGCGTTCGCGGCCGGCAGCCATCATCTGAAAATGGCCCTGGGCGCGCTCAATACGGCCGTACTGCTGACGAGCAGTCTGACGGTTGCCTTGGCGGTTCACGCCGCGCATCGCGGCCGGCGCCGGGCGCTGCTGACTTTCCTGCTCTTGACGGTGGTGCTCGGCCTGGCGTTTCTGGGCATCAAGGCGACCGAATACTATCTCGAATACGCCGAGGGCTTGATTCCAGGGCGAGGGTTCTCGTATGCGGGTCCGGCGCCCCCAGCCGAAGTGCAACTCTTTTTCGTGTTTTATTTCGCGATGACGGGCCTGCACGCGACCCACATGATCGTGGGCCTGGCCGTCATGTTGGTCATGGCGGTCCTGACGTGGCGCGGACGGTTCTCGGGCGCGTATTATTCGCCGGTCGAAGTTTCCGGGCTTTACTGGCATTTTGTTGACATTGTCTGGATCTTCCTCTTCCCTTTACTCTATCTGATCGGGCATCACTGATGGCCGCAGCGCTCGTCCCAAGAAAGACCTACGTCAGTGTGTTCGTGAGCCTGATGGTCCTGTTGGCCTTGACGGTCGGTGTGGACCTGTTCGACCTCGGCGCTTGGAACACAGTCATCTCTTTGGCGATTGCCGTCGCCAAGGCCATATTGGTGGTGCTGTTCTTCATGCATGTCCGCTACAGCGAGCGGTTGATCTGGATCGCGGCCGTGGCGGGCTTCTTCTGGCTGGCGATCCTGTTGGCTCTTACCATGAGCGATTACGGGACCCGCGGCTCCCTGCCCGCGCGAACCGGCTGGACCCTGAGCGCCACGGAAGTTTCCCCAACGAGTGGGGGCTGACCCCGAAATGCGCGGGGACGTGCGCAGCGCCCCGTGCTTGGCGGATGGATTCGGAGAGCCAATTGCCGGACTCGTGGTTCGTCCCACAATCGAGGGCGCGGACCGCGTCGGTGTGCTCGATCCCTGCGCAAAGGAAGCATTCATGATGAAGACTCCAGATCGGGACCTTACTCGCGACGTCAGGGCCGCGCGCTGGCGCGCGCTATTCGCTTCCTGCGGCTTGGGCCTGGCGGGTTGTGCGGCCGCCGTGGGTATCGGAGCGGCTGCGGGAGCAGCGATCTTGACGGGTCTGTTCCTGGGCCGAATCCAAGCGTCGCTCAACGCCACTGCGCATTCGTACGGCTATGACGAAGTGGGCCCGATTCAGCTCAATTTCAGTGAGCCGCCGCGCCCCCAAGCGGCCCCGCCGCTTGTTAGTTTTAACGGCCGGCTGCCGGGATTCCATATCATTTTCATCAATGTCGCCGGCAAAGGCCTGCGCGCCGCGCAGGCCGCCCAGGCGGTCGAATATGAGACGGATGTTAACATTGATTTCGCCGCCGACCCGCCCACCATTACCGGAACCATTCGCCCGAAAAACGGCGGGCCGGCACTGGTGCTCGATGAACTCTACCCGGAGGTCACGCTGCTGACGGCCAATGCCGGACTGGTTGATGGCAGCGGTCGCCGCGTGGTGACGATCCGATTCGGCGGGCGCGGACCGGCCGGCGAGGTCCTCGATTACACGCTGGTGATGCGCATCCTGGCCAGCGGTGACGGCAACGTCGTCGACGGTACCGCCAGCGTGCAGCGCACGCTGCGGGTGCCGGGCGCGGCGCCGGAGGTGGTCCAGGGAACGGGCACGGTCGATCTTGAAAAGCAACCCGCGCCACCCATGAACACGAACACGAATGCCAACACCGGCGGCGGCGCGAATGGAGGCGGCAGCGAAGCTTCCGCCAGCGCCTGTATCCCCGGCCTCTCACAGGCCGCCGCGTTTGCCGTCGACGAGTTCGTCCAGGCGGGCGGCCGCGAGCGACTGGACCTCGACGCGGATGGCACCGTTACATCCGCTGAAGTGCAGCAGTCGCTGAATCCGGTGCTGGAGCCCTTCTCCGTTGCCCTGGCTCCCGAAGCGGCCGACTGCATCGCGGAATTGTTGAACCGCTAATCAGGATGTGGGACGCTGAGACACAGGGAGGGTGAGCCTCCCGGCGAACCGGTTCGGCGGGAGCCTCACGCTCCCTCGGCATCTCAGCGTCAAATCAATTGCCGAGCATGATTGGCACCGTTAGCGCCTGTAGATTCGAAGCGGCGCGGAATATCTGATCGATGGTCGCGTCCAGGCGCGCGTATCGGCGCGCACCTGCCCGGCTGGATCTGAGCGTCCGGCGGCGAAGGATATCGCCGGGGCAGCGCGGCGCGTGGAGGTGGAACCGCCGGTTTCCGCCGCACGGTAGGCCGTGCCGGCGCTCACCACGTTTCCGCTACTCCCTGAAACACGACCATCGCTGCCGATGCTCAAGTTGAAGTTCGTCGCCACCGCCAACCCGCTGCGCGTCGCGACGCCGTTGCTCAGCGACAGCGACAGGCCCTCCTGGTCGAAGCCGACCGCCACGCCGCGTGCCAGAGTGATGTTGCCGCTGCGTGTCTGCGTGCGGGCGAACCCGATCTCGCCATCATAGCGGGCCGCGGCATCGGCCGTGGCCGTCCCGCGCTGATCGCTGCCGATGCGGACCGACGACTCGGCGTCGCTGGCCCGCGCCGCCGCGGGCAATCCCAAAAGTGTCATTCCAACCAACGTCATGAGTGTGCGTTTCATCGTCGTTACTCCTGATATCACTGGTTACAGCTTGTAGTCTCGGTTCTCCCGCGCCGGCCACCCCTGCCGTTGCCATTGAGCGCGGACAGGGGCGGCCTGCGTTCATTCCGAATTACCAACTGCCGCGCTCGCTTCCGTCGATCTCGACCGACACCGCTTGCGAGCGGCTGCGGCCGAAATTATGGGCACGGCTCTCGGCGTATACATTCGCGCGGCTCGCGCGGAACGGGTTGCTGATGCTCACTCCCAAACCATCGGACTCGGCGCGCGCCTGCCAGCGGGCACCGCTCACCGCCTGCACGTCGCTGATGGATGTGCCACGATACGAGTTCGCCAGCGAGTCGCTCACGCTTTCGGCGACGCCGCCGAAGAGCCCCTCGCTCGCCGCCCGGCTGTTGCTGACGGCCAGACCATGATCGCTCAGCGCCAGCGATGACGACTGGCTGCGGGCGTGACCCCAGAAGGTCCCGCGCGCGCGGGCATCGCTGTTGCTGATGGCGACGCCGCCGATCGTGGCGGCGATACTCTGGCTGTCGGCGATCGCGCTGCCGCCGTGAGAGCCGCGCGCGTCCGCGGTGGCGTCACTGATGGCCAGGCCGTGATCCGCTATTGCTACCGAGCGGCTGTCAGCGAAGCCGCTGTGCGTACCGATGGCAGCGCTATTGGCGATAGCGCGACCGCCGCGGCTGGCGCCCGCGATGGCCAGCGCGTTGGCATTGCCTACGGCCGTCGCCGTGGCCGACGCGCTGCCGCCGTCGGTCGCGATCGAGACGGAGCGTGCCTCGCCGCCATAGGCCGGCGAAGCGAACGCGAGCGAAAATCCGGCTAAGATGGAAATCAGGTGTCTCATGGTCGGTTACCTCATGCACTGGCGACCGAAGCCGCCGATGGTCACACTGCCGAAGCTGCGGTTCCGCGGATTACCGCCGCGACTCTTTCGTGCCGGCAACGCACCGGCTACGGAGTGGACGCCGGGCGGCCGGACGTTATTCAATCGTTCAGAACCGCGAGCGCGAGCGAGCGTCGAGGTGCGCTCTCCGCCGCGGCGGATCGCGCTTCTGAACCGCGACTATCGGCGAGGGTTGGACAGGAAGCGGCCGTTTGAGGGACGTAAGAATCTCTGAATAACTTGGCCGACCCAAACGTCCATCCTGTGGAGCCGTCTCTGGTGAAGCGCGCGGCCGGAGGCGATCGCGATGCGCGGCGGGTGCTGTTCGAGCGCTTGCGCGAGCCGGCCTACCGCGTGGCTTACCGCGTGACGGGCAACCACGAGGACGCGCTGGATGTCGTTCAGGACAGTTTCATCAAGGCCTTCGAAAGCCTGGGCGACTTTCAGGGTCAGTCGGCATTCAAGACCTGGCTGCTGCGAATCGTCACCAACCGCGGGCTGGATCATCTGCGGGCCCGCAAGGTCCGCCTGGCCACACCGATCGACCCGGATAGCGAATCCGGCCCGCTGGAGATTGCGGCGCGCGAGGATGGCACCCGGCCCGGGGACGCGCTGGAGCGCCGCGAACTTGGCGCGCGCCTGCAAGGTGCGATCGAGGCTCTGCCGCCCGAGCAGCGCGCCGTGTTCGCGCTGTATGCGGCCGGCGAAATGACGTATGGTCAGATCGCCGAGGTGGTTGGAATCCCGATCGGGACGGTGATGAGCCGCCTCTATCACGCCCGGCGGAGGTTGCGTGAGATGCTCGGTGATTTGGTGAGTGGTGAGTCATAACGGCTGCGAGTGAGCGATGGCCGAATTGAGGACATGTGAGCAGTTGCGCGGCGCGCTCGACTCGCTGTCGGCGGGCAACGTTGCCGCGCTGCAGCCAGAAACCGTGTCCCAACTCGAAGCGCATCTGAATGCGTGCGCGGCGTGCGCGGCGTGCCTGACCGATCGACCAGCAGTTGCCGAGCGCGTATGGTTGAGCGGTGTTCCGGTCCCGGCCGAAACGGCGTGGGAGCGCGTCTGGCAGGCCGTCGAGCACGCAGCGCCGGCTTCGCGCATACAGCGGCTGCGGGCTGGCGTCGTTCGTCACGCGCGCGTCTACGGCACCTTGGCCGCGGCCGCTGTCCTGCTCCTTGCGATTGGAATCTGGCACGCGACGACGCGGCCCGCGCGGCTGCCGGTGTTTCAACTCGCGCGCGGCAGTGACGTGCAGATCGAATCCATCGAAGTTCCGGCCGATGAAATGCCGATGGTCATTTCCACGGACGGTGACGAAGGGATTTCAATTATCTGGGTGGTGTCGCGCGAGGAGTCATGATCATGTTGAACCGTCATTCACATCGTCAAGCGTCGCCGTGGGTGATGTGCGTACTGCTCACGCTGGCGGCCGCAGCGACCCGCGCGGACGACAAGTCCGACAGCGTGACGTTCCAGATCTGGTCGATCCGCGCCACGCACTCCGACAAGGAAATCTCCAAGGAACTGGAGAAGCTGGCCGACGCGCTGAAGAAGACGTTCAAATACACCGGCTACAAACTGCTCAAGACCGACAAAACGTCGGCGGAATTGAACAAGTCTGTCACCTCGACGCTGCCCGGCCCGTACAAGCTCACGCTGACGCCGCAGAAGCGGGCCGACGAGAAGATCACCTACAAGCTGCAGATCACCGAGCGCAAAGGCGACAAGGACGTCGAAAAGCTCAACACCACCGTCGCGATTACGCCGGAGAGGTTCCAGCTCACGGGCGGCAGCGCCTACAAGCTGGAGGGCGGCGACGATCTGATCATCGCGATCAGCGTCAAGTAGCGCAGGCTTCCAGCCTGACCGTACCGCAGCCGACACGCCTGCGGTACCGAGTAGGCGGGGTGCCGGCGCTACCATTCTGGGTGCGTTATGGGCAGGTCGCGGCGATCGCGCCGTTGAACACCTGCGTCGTGTTGATCCCATTCAGAAGCTGAACCAGCCGCAGCAGATCCTGTGTGTTCACATGCGGTGGCTGCAGGGCGCTGCGGTTGATGTTGTAACGCGCGATATTTTGCGGCAAATTGGCCGTGCCATCGTTGATGCGCGCCACGAGAAAAGCCAGGTCCTGCGTGTTCGCGCCAAAATTGTCGAGGTTCACGTTGCCGGGGTTCGACCGGTACTGCAGCTTCTGGCCGGCCGCGCTGCCCGAGAAACTGATCGTGGCGCACGACAGCGGCGGAATCGCGCTCGTCAGCGTAATGAGATATTCGTTCGTGCCCGCGCCGGGTATCACGCTCTGCACCGCCGGGCAGGGCGACGAGCCCCCCACGCAGGAGACCGTGACGTTCGCCGGCGCCGGCACGGGAGTGGGCGCGGTGCTGAATGTCACATGAATCGGACTGTATTCAATGCCACCCTGGGGCTGCGTGCCGGCCGCGCCGATTCCAGCCGTGAGACCCGAGCCCGCTCCCGTGTCCAGCACGTCCGTGTACGGCTGACCGGGTTGATAAGGATTCGAGGCCGCGATGGGCGGATTGGCTGAAAAGACACTTACGCCGGTATTCGCGGCGGCGGTCCAGAACCCGCCCACCACGGAGAGGTTGCCACCGGTCATAGGCCCGCCGGCATCGGTTTGACCGACGGTGCCCGAGACGGCCAAGCTTCCGCCGGTGCTGTTCATTGCGCCGCCGCCGTCAACCGTGTACCACGAGACTTCCAACGTCTGAGCATTTGCTGTCCAGGCGCCGAGGGCCGCCACGACGGCCACACACATGATCTGCGCTCGTATTGTCATCTTGCGTTTCATGATATTCTGCTCCTCCGCGCTTCAGCGCTACAGGTGGATCAATCTGAACTCAATGAAAATCCCGTAGTGATCGGACAGATCGTTGGTCGTCAGTCCGTTGTAAGACAGGGGCGGCAGCCCGGGCGGTGTCTGATAGATGCGCCTCTGGTAGGTAATCGGCACGATGTCGGCCGTTCCATCCAGACTCGGCGCGTACAGGATATAGTCGAGCCGTGTCTCGTCCGTCCCGTCCGGGTTGAAATACACGCGCAACTGATTACTCAGGCATGATGTGCAGGCCGTCATTTCCGGGCTGCAACGCTCGTTGCGCGCGCCATCGCGCGTATGCCCGGTGCCGCCCATCTGAGGACGCATTGAGTTGTAATATTCGCCCTCTTCCCCCGTCACGTTGAAATCGCCCATCACCACCACCAGATGGCTCGGGTTGACGCTGCGGTAGCTCGCGACCGAATTCGCGAGCTGGTTGAGCTGCGCCGCACGAGTGTTGTAGATATCGGAATCGGTTTCCGATCCGGATTGCGTATGCGTATCGAACAAGCCGATCGCAAAACCGTCCTTGACGATGGTGCCGCGCAAATAGCCTTTCGAGGCCAGCGATTCGACGAATCCGGTCTCCGCCGCGTAGTAAAACTGCACCACGTTGGTGAGCTGATACTGGCTCATCAGAAAAAGTCCCGAATTGAGTGCGGCCGGCACCGGGATACCGTTCCAGAAATTCGGCTGCGTGCCACCGCCGTAGAAACCGGAAGCATAGCCCGACTCGCTGGCCAGGATCTGGAACAGCGCGGGATCCCAGACCTCCTGCAACCCGACGACATCCGCGTTCTCCATATCGAGCCGGATCGCAATGCGGTGCGCTCGTTCGGGATCCTGGAACCAGAGCCCTCCCAGGTCGATGCTGGGGAAGGGCGGCCCCAGGTTGATGCTCGTTTCCGAGCCGAACAGGTGCGTGTTGTACGACACGATTTTCAAGCTAGTGGTGGAGGTTCCCATCGCCCCGATCGTGGCCGTGCCACCTAGAGTGGTCAGGATGGCCGGTGCACCGGACGTGAACGTCTCGTGGTAGCTGCCTGGAAATACCGCGATCGGGTCGCCAGGCGAGACCGCGCACAGTCCCGCTTTGACCACGCTGAACTGATTCAGAAAGGTGCCATCCGGCGCAAAGCTCCCCGTGGGATTGACGTAGACTTGCCCGCTCAGCCGCACCGGCGACAGCACCATTGCTAGTATCGGGACGGCGAGACTGCCGGCGAGCTTGCGACTCGAACTCGGTCCCACGATTTGTCTGTAGCCCTTGAAGCGATTCATGTTTCGCCCCTTTCTATTTCCAGTCTGCAACCTACTGCAGATTCACCAGGACCAGCACCAGACCCGTACCGTGTTCCAGCGACGACATGGCTTTGCCGAGCGTCGCGCCGCAGGCCCGCGCACGATCCTGCACTTTCATGGCATGTCCGGGCGTCTGGGACGTGGTCAGCAGATCGCCGGCATGGATGGGACCACCCGCGTCCGCATCACACCAGCACCACACGCGACCCGTGAGTGCGACCGGATGCTTCCCATCTGCAGCACTGTCATGCTGCTGCAGCGTCAGGCCGGCGTTCACGCCGCCCGCACCGCTGATCACCCCGGCCACCGTGGCGTCGTACGCCGCGCTCGAAACGCGCAACTCGCCGACGCGCTCTGGATCGATGCTCACGACCATGCCTGGCTGAATAGCTTTGTCCGTTTGCTGATCCCTGTTCCCGGTTCCCTGTTCCCCGTTCACGTTGAACGGCTCGGCGATGTCGCTGCCGCCAGTGATCTGCAAGATCTGCGTGCGGGTAGTTCCGGCCACATCGAGCTTCGCGCCCGGAGTTGGATTGCCGATCCCCACATTGCCGGAAACGCTGATGCTCATGCGATTGGCCGAAGCGGTGTAGAAGTCCAGGCCGAACTGGTTGCCGCCTGTTGTCCGCTTCGAGGCGATCGCTTCGCCGCTGCTGGATCCGAAACGCAGCGCGTTCGTCAGGTTTCCGGCATTGCCGTTGGCCTGATCGATGTTCATACCGTTAAGAATGCTGAGCTTCTGCTGTGGAGCAGTGGTTCCGACGCCGACATTGCCGCTGTTGTCGACGTAGACGACATCCGTGGGGCTGCCATCGACAGCGCTGAGTGAATACCCGGTCACGCCCCGCGTTTTGAGCGCATACGGCGTGGCCGTCAGCGGCTGCCGCGGGCTGAGCACCTGATAGCTCCCGGATCCGCTGGGCCGCACCTGGATATCCAGCCAGCGCTCATCGCCGTTGAACGCGTTGCTGGCGGTGAAGTTCAGTGGCGCCGTAAACAGACCATCCGTCACCGGCAACGTCATCGGGTTGGCGGCTGTGCCGACGGTCTGGATGACCGCTCCCCCGCTCGCAGCGCCAAAGAGGCCGAAAACAAAATCGTAATTTCCGGCCGCCGGAATCCCGCCGGCCGTAAGTCGTCCCTGATACGTAATGGTCGTGCCCAATGGCGTTTGGGCCCA
>DASXUA010000355.1:0-13910 GCA_036505095.1 Phycisphaerae bacterium | reverse complement strand
GCTGATCATCACCTATGACCGCGTGCTTCCCGGCGGCGGGTTGGGTTGTTATCCGGACCTGCTCTCGAACAACCTGGCGACGGCTGTTCCTCCTGGGGAACCCCTTACGATACCGGCGGACAGCGTCTATGAAGCCCAAGGCTTCGCGACGATTATCCATAGCAATAATCGCGATAACAGCGGTGTCATCAATCCGCTGCGATTGGCCGACACGGTCGTCTGGCTAGAACTCGTGGGCCAACAGCCCATTGTCCTGCCGCCCGCGTCAGCGTTCATTACGCAGCTTGCCGGCGTGATGGGCGGCACTCACATCGAAGGCGCCCGCTTCCAGTCGGGCTGGTACGACAACGTGGATGCCTCCCAGCTTAACCAGCCGCCCATGAATGATCTGTTCGGCTGGAATGTGGCCTCGATCGGCGACATTACGAACGACCAACTGGATGAAATCATCGTGTCGGCGCCGCGCAATGAGCGCGACCTCCAGGATACCATCATGAGTTTCGGCGCCGCCGCGACGCATGTGGTTTCGCGCGGCTTCACCGGCAGCATCGTCATTCTGGCCGGCCACAATTACGATGTCCCCCTCTGGCAAGATACCGACGGCGACAATGCGCAGGTTCCTATCCTGCAGCTCGGAAGTTGCCAGCAACCACTCGCACGCAACGTCACGGGCACGCCGGCCACCCCGGCCGACAGTTTCCAGATCTTCGCGGAAAATGTGGACGATTTCCTGGCGCTCGGACAGACGGCCGGCGATTTCCAGCTTGACGGTGTGCCCGATATCCTGTGCACGGCCAAGTTCAATGGCTACAGCGGCCTGACGCATTCGGGCGCGGCCTACGTCATCTACGAGCGCAGTCCCATCGGCGACGTCCATTTGAACCTGGCCGACAATCCCGCTTCGCGGCCGCCGATGCTGCGCATCCGCGGCGAAAAGGATGGCGACCAGATTGGCTTCTCGGCCTCGACCGGTCAGGATGTGAATGGCGACCGCATTCCGGACGTGTTCATCAGCTCGCCCGCGGCCGATTTCGGACCCGTGCCGCGGCCCAACTGCGCCGCGGGGGTCGATCTGAACATGGCCAATTTCCAGGCCTGCCGCGACAGCTTCGGCAGCGAGGTCTTCGATGACGATCCGTGCAAGCAGTACGATTTCAACAACGATCGCATGATCGACGACGACGATCTGGCGGTGCTGAACTGCCTGATGGGCCCCAACCCCAGCATGTGCTGCCCGGTCGACAACGGCTTCGTGGGCGTGGTGTTCGGCGGACGTTTCGTGGACGGCGACCGTACCATCAGCCAGATCGGAACGACCGACCTGCCGGGGATCAAGTTCTATGGGGCGCACGCGCTCGATCGGGCGGGATACAGCGTCAGCTCGGCCGGCGACTTCAATCGCGACGGCTTCGGCGACCTGTTGATCGCCGTGCCGGGCGAGAAGCGCATGGACACCAACCTGCGCACGCGCGTGGGCACGGCCTATCTGATCTTCGGTGGCACGCACCTGACCCAGGGCACCTACAGCCTGGCGCAGGTGGGCACGGCCGATCTGCCGGGCATCGTGTTCATCAGCCCGTTCGTGGAGAACCGTCCCAACGAGGCGCCGATCGACAGCGTTGGTTTGCTGGGCGATATCAATAACGACGGCTTCGACGATATCGGTCTGGGCATCACGCGGGCCGACTTCATCGACCAGGCGTTCCCGCAGGACCCGAACGTCCCGGGCACGAACCCGAACATCGGCCGCCGCCCGGACGACGGAAACATCTACATCGTCTACGGCAACAACATCGGTACGAACCGCGCCCGCTGAACCGAGTAGCCCGCAGCCATTCAGAACCCCCACGCTAGTGGGGGGTGATCTGCGCATGGCTACGGGCTCAGAACGCGCAACAAACACCCCCCTTGCGGGCGGGGTTCTGATGCGGACAACCGCTGACTGTTGACGCCGGGCGCACATGCGGCGACAGTGTGCCGGCGGCATTGGCGGTCGATGTCGCCATTGCGGCATGGCGAGACCGGAATTCCCAGCGATGCGGACGGGCGTCGTGAGCGCTGCCAGGCAGCGAACACGGCTCCGATTGCTGGCTGGTTCCCGGAACGGAAAGGCAACTGCATGACTCTTCCCAGGCGCGCGCGGCAGGTGCGCAAGTGGTTGATCGTCGGATTGTGTGCGACATGCTTCCAGGCGGCCGGCACTGGCTGCCCGGTCGATACGCGCAGTCTCGCGAGCGGGCTGATTCTCAGCATCGGCAGCGTGTTCATCAGCAGCTACGTCAACGACGCGCTGAACGTGCCGCCATCGGTCCGGCTGTAGCTCCGGGATCGTGGTTCTAAGTGCAGTGGCTGCAGCGCATGTTCGCCGACACCGAGCGAATCGGGAACGCTGGCGCGGCGGCGAGGCCGGTCGCCATCCTCGGCGATGGCGCCATGGGAACGGTCTGCGCGCTGCTGCTGGCCAGCGGCGGAACGCCTGTGCGCCTGTGGGGCCGCTCACTTGAGCACGTCGCGGCCATCCGGCGCGAGCGCGAGAATCGCAAATATCTGCCCGGATTCCCGCTGCCATCCGCTGTGGAGGTGACGCACGCGGCCCACGAGGCGCTGGCCGACGCGCAGCTTATCGTTGTTGCCGTTCCGTGCCAGCACATTCGCGCGGTACTCACACCCATCTCGCTGCACGTGCCAGCGGGCGCGGCGCTGGTCAGCGTGGCCAAGGGGATCGAGGTCCACACGCTGCTGCGCCCGACGCAGGTTATCCGCGACATCCTGGGCGAAGTGCCGGTTGCGGCGCTTTCGGGACCGAGCATCGCGCCGGAGGTCGCCGCGGGCAAACCGGCCACGGTCGTTGCCGCCAGCGAGGACCTGGAACTGGCCGAACGCGTGCAGGCGCTGTTCAGCACGCGCACGTTTCGGGTCTACACCAACACCGATCTGGTCGGCGTCGAGTTGGCGGGCGCGGTCAAGAATGTGATCGCCATCGCGGCCGGCATCTGCGACAGCATTGGCGCGGGTGACAATGCCAAAGCCGCGCTGCTGACGCGCGGTCTGGTGGAACTGACGCGGCTGGGCGTGGCGCTGGGTGCGCATGCCGAGACTTTCAAAGGCCTGGCCGGCGTGGGCGACCTGGTGACGACTTTCTTTTCGCCGGTCAGCCGCAACCGCACGGCCGGCGAACGCATCGGCCGGGGTGTGCCGGTTGACGAAGTGATCGCCACGACCGACTCGGTCATTGAGGGCATCCCCACCACGCAAGCCGTCCTGGAGCTGGCCCACAGCCTGAATGTCGAAATGCCCATCGTGCGCGCGGTCTACAACGTGCTCTTCTCGCGCGTCCCGCCGCCCGAGGCGCTGGACGAACTCATGCGGCGCCAGCTCAAGCCGGAATGATCTCGATTTGCATCAGATTCTCTGCCGCCGCGGGCACATGAGGCCCAAACCTAGGAGGAGCATCACCACGCTGGACATCCCCAGGCCGCACAGGGAGCGCCGCGCAGGGTGCGTGGACCGATGCGCGGTGTCCACCGGCGGCTCCTCGACATCGTTGGACTGGTCGGCGGCGCCATCGGCGGGCTGCATGCCAGTTGCAGGATCGGTGTCCATGGTGCCAGAAGTCGAATCGCCGTCACCGGGGTTCGGGCCTCCGGGCGTTGGCGCAGGGCCGACCAAATCCAGGCGCACCACGGTCAGGCTGCCGGTGCCGATATTCCCGGCTGCGTCCGCGGCCGTCACCGTTATCTCGATTTCCGGGGCGTTCAAAGCGATGCCATCGATTGACCACTCCGCGGTGCCCGCCGCGTCGCCGCTGTCGCCCGCGTTCGTCTGCCACGTGACACGCGTGACGCCCACGTTGTCGGAGGCCGCGCCTTCCAACCGCAACTGCGCCTCGGTGGTTTCATAGCGCGACTGCGATGTGGGCTGGGTAATCGTGACCACCGGCGGAATCGACTCGCGATAAGTAACCCGCAGCGCGGCGCTGGCCGTTTGCCCGGCGGCGCTGTGGGCGGTGACCGTAATCTCGTTATCGCCCGCCAGCAGCGCAATCCCCTGGGCGGACCAGGAAGTTGTACCCTGGCACGGGCCGCTGCCGCTGCGGCTATTGGCCCAGGAGATGCTGACCGTGTTGCCGGAAGCGGTTCCCGCGATCGAGAGCAGCTCCTGGTCGGTGAGGAAAGTGCTCTGGGAAGTGGGCGCGGTGATCGCGATGACGGGCAGCGCGTCGACTGGCGTGGATGTGTAAGTCACCTGGAGCTGCGCGCTGGCGGTCGCGCCAAGGATGTCGGTGGCCGTGATCGCAATTTCATTCGTTCCGGCTTGCAGCGGAATGTCCGCCGCCGACCACGCGACGGTTCCGATGTCCGGCACACCCAACTGCACTGCACCGCTGTCGGCGGTGGGCGGATGGGTGTTCGACCAGGTTACGGCCGACACATCCGCAGTGCTCGTGACCGTACCGGCCAGGCTGATCGTCGGCATCGCCGTGGTAAACGCCGCTCGAGTCGTAGGACTGGTGATGTTCACCGCCAGGTTATTGGTCGGCACGCTGCCCACCGTCGTAAACGACCAGATGGGCCCGAGCGCGGAGCCGCAGCCGCCGGTCAAGCTCTCGACGCGCCAATAGTAATTCGTGCCCGGGCTCAGCCCCGGCGTGGAGGGCGACCAACTGGTCAGTAATGTCGTGTCCGCCAATGGTGGCGGTGAAGTCGTGCCGAGATATACATGATAAAACATGCCCGGCCCCGGCGCGCCGGGCGTCCAATTCAAGGTTATATCCAGCGGGACGTTATCGCTTCCGTTGGCCGGCATCGGAGCGCTCGCTGCGGCCGGCGGCGAATCGATCTTGCAGATTTCCAGGGTTTGATTGGTCGGCACCTCATGAATGCTTTTGGCGGTACCGTCGGGCCACAACACGCGCACTTCGTGGAGCAGAGTCGTGGCGCCCACGCCAAAGTGCACCACCAGATCCTCCTGCGACTTGTAACTGTTGCCGGCAACAACGGCGTGTTGCTGCCAGCCGCTGTCGTCCTGCACGAAGACGGTCGCGCCGACGGCGAAGTGATTCAGACCGGCGCCGCGCAGCCGCACCTTCAACCAGTGCTGCGCGTCGGGCGCCGCATCCTGCGTGTGATTGATGTACAGCAGCACGCGGTCATAAGGCCGCACCACCACCAGATCCATATCGCCGTCGTTGTCGATATCGGCGGTCGTCACGCCATACCCGCCGCCGGTGGTGTCCAGTCCAATCTGCGGCGCAATGTCCATGGCCGGCGGCGTGCCCGTGAAATGATAAAGTTGCGGGGCAGGCGAGCCGCTCCCGCCCAGCGGCGTGTTGGCCACGTATAAATCCAGCCAGCCGTCGTTGTCCAGGTCAAAGAACTGCACGCCCCAACTCACCGTCAGGGCGCCCATCCCATAGCCCAGCGCGTTTTCCGTGAACCAGCACCCGGGAGGGTACGAAGGGCCGCAGCCCGCCGGTCCGCTACCTAGGTGCAGGCGGTTGTGCGCCAGGTCGTTGGAGGCCAGGTTCGAGATGAAGAAATCCACCCAGCCGTTGCGGTCCAGATCGCCGATGGCGATGCCCATCGAGAACATGGTACCGGGCGGGTTGGTGCCAATCCCCGAAGCGGCACTGATGTCGCTGAACGTGCCGTTCCCATTGTTGCGGAAGAGCCGGTTGTCGGGGTTGGGTGTGGTGCTCGGCGGGATCACGTATCCCACACGGTCATTGGCGACCAGCAGATCGACATCGCCGTCCAGATCGTAATCCACGAAGCTGGCTTGAAAGCCGTAGCCGCCGGGATCATCGACGCCCAGGGCCGCGGCCACTTCGGCCAATGTGCCATTGCCCAGGTTATGATACAGGCGATTATTGATCGGCGAGTTGGGCCAGGAGTAGTTCACGACATACAGATCGACCAAGCCATCGCCGTCATAATCGCCCCAGGCCGCGCCGGTAGTCGAGCCGCCCGGCAGGATTCCAGCCGCCGCCGACACATCGGTGAAGTGCCAACCGCCGTCGTTGCGCATCAGGTAGTGCGGCGCTATGAAACCTGTGGGGTACACGATCTGCGGCAGGAAGAGATCCAGATCGCCGTCGCCGTCATAATCGGCGGCCGTGATCGACGATGCCTTGACCAGCAAAGGCATGCCCGTCCCGCCCGGCCCGCCCGGATTGTGCAGCACAAAATGCCCCGTGCCATCGTTCTCGAAGACGCCGACCACCCCGTCGGACCGCCCGACCAGCACCAAGTCCGGATCGCCATCATTGTCCAGGTCGGCAAAACACACCCCTTGGCTGCCGCCGGCCATCCCGACCAGTTCCGGGGGTAAATAGGCCGCCGAGTAGTTGATACCGCGCTGCAGCGCCTCCTCCGTAAAAGGTGTGATCGCTCGCGCTGCCGATGTCAGCGCCAGACATCCGACCAGCACGGCCGCGTAGCGGACAGACGGCGGGTGCATTGCTTTCCTCCTCGATACAAACGGGCACAGCCACGTGACTCTGGATGTTACCGCGAAAGCGTCGCCAGGACAAGCGCCCGGCGCTCCCGCGTCCGGGAAACTGCGCTAAACCACGCTGAAAAATGCGGCCGCCGCTAATGGGAGCGCATTGCGTGGCGATGAGCGTGCGGCCAACCCTTGACAATGCCGCGGCCGCAGGCCGCGCGACGCTTCGCGTCGCGGACCGCCTTGCGGTCCGGCATGTCAAGGGCCAACATGCGCCCATGGCTTCGGACCCGCACGGCCGCCGACCGGCGACACCGCCCGAGCACCTTCTGCCTGAATCGCCGCATCCGTGGGTTCGGCTGCGCTCGGTGAGTTTTCATCCATTCGTGTACGACCGCATGCTTGCAACTGTTGATCCGAAAGCGGTGCCCGGAGACGTCGTGGCCGTGTACGACAAGCAGGGTGAAATCTTCGGACACGGATTGTTCAATCCGCGCTCGCGAATCGCGCTGCGCATGCTGTCGTACGGTCCCGTCCCCGTCGACGAAACTTTCTGGCGGCGGCGGCTGGCAGCGGCGGTCGCGCTGCGGCGCCAGACGCTGCGGCTCGACGAAAGCACAGACGCCTATCGGCTGGTCCACGCCGAAGGCGACGGGCTTTCGGGGTTGATTGCCGAACGCTACGCCGATACCCTTGTTTTCGAACTCTTTTCGCTGGGCATGTACCAACGCGTCGAGCTGCTGGCGCGACTGCTGACGGAAAGCCTGGGCGCGCCCGACCCCCAGCGCCCGGAAATACCGTGGCGCATCGTGGTGCGGGCCGACGAGCGCGTCGAACAGATCGAGGGCTTTCGCGTCAGCGCGCCGGCGGGTGCACCAGGCCCTCAGGCGCGCGGGTCAAGCGTGACGATCCGCGAGAACGACGTGCGCTTCCGCGTCGACGCGCGCTCCGGTCACAAGACCGGCTTCTTCTGCGATCAGCGCGAGAACCGCCGGGCGCTGGCCGCCCTCTGCCATGACGCGGATGTGCTGGACCTGTGCTGCTACACCGGCGGGTTCGGCCTGTATGCCCGCGTGCTCGGCGGGGCGCGCGACGTGACGGCGGTCGATCTGGACGAAGAGGCGCTGGCACTGGCGCGCGACAACGCCAACCTGAACCAGGTCCGCATCCGGCAGGTACACGCCGATGTGTATCCGTATCTGCGGCAGATGATCGCCAACCAGCGCACCTATGATGTGGTCGTGCTCGATCCGCCCAAGCTGATCGCCACGCGCGACGAACTCACCGAAGGGCGGCAGCGCTATCTGGACATGAACAAGCTGGCCATGCAGGTGGTGCGTCCGGGTGGCGTGCTGCTGACCTGCTCGTGCAGCGGGCTGCTGGGGCGTGAGGCGTTTCTGGACGTTATCCGCCAGGCGGCGCGGATCACCGAGCGCCGCGCGGTGGTCTTCAACATCAGCGGCGCGGCCGGCGATCATCCGCTGGCGCTGAACTGCCCGGAGACGAGTTACCTCAAGGCCGTGTGGCTGCGAGTAACATGAGCGCTCCCACGCCGATCAGTCGCCGCGAAAATCCTGTTCAGGAGCCGGCTTGTTGTCGAGAATCTCATCGATGGCGGTCAGCACGGCCGGTGTGAGCTTGGGGACGACGGATAGGGCCGACATGTTCTCGATGACCTGCTCGGGACGCGACGCGCCGGTGATGACCGTGCTGACGCGCGGATTCGTCAAGCACCAGGCGAGTGCCAGTTGCGGCAGGCTGCAACCCAGTTGCGCCGAGATCTTCGCGAGGCGTTTGACGTTCTCGACACGCTGCCGACCCTGCTCGCTTTCGAGCGTCGCGCGCAGCCATTCGTAGCCCTTCAGCGCCAGACGGCTGTCTTTGGGAACTCCCTGGCTATATTTCCCGGTGAGCAGTCCGCTCGCCAGCGGACTCCAGGTGGTGGTTCCCAGGCCAAAGTCGCGGTACAGCGGCAGGTAATCGCGCTCGACATGCTCCCGATGGAACATGTTGTACTGCGGCTGCTCCATCGTGGGCGGGATGAGGTGCTCGCGGCGGGCGAATTCGCAGGCGTGGCGAATCTTTTCGGCGCTCCACTCGCTGGTGCCCCAGTAGAGAGCCTGGCCCTGATGCAGGACGTGGTTCATGGCGCGGACGGTTTCTTCGACGGGCGTGGAGATATCGGGCCGGTGGCAGAAGAGCAGATCGACGTAATCCATCTGCAAGCGCGCTAAGGCGGCGCGCGTGCCCTCGATGATGTGCTTGCGGCTGAGGCCGCGATCGTTTGGACCGGGTCCACCCCAGAAAATCTTGGTCGATATCACCAGGTCGGAGCGCTTCCAGCCGAAGCGGCGGATGATGCTGCCCATCATGGTTTCCGCCTGACCATGCGCGTAGCCCTCGGCGTTGTCGAAGAAATTCACGCCGGCGTCGAAGGCGGTTTTCATGCAGGCGGCGGCGGTTTCTTCGCCGATCTGATCGCCGAAGGTGACCCACGCCCCGAACGACAATGCCGACAGCTTCAGTCCCGATGATCCGAGCTGGCGATATTCCATGCGCGTGCTCCTGAGCTTCCCGTGCTGTGCCAGTATAATGGGTTCGGCCCGGACGGCGAGTGGAAGTCACGCCGCGGCGGGCGGAGCACGGAAAGGCGGCGCATGCCCCGTTTCGGTTTTGCGATCGACAACCGCGCCTGCATCGGCTGTCACGCCTGCACCGTGGCGTGCAAGAGCGAGCACCTGGTGCCGCTGGGCGTGAACCGCACGTGGGTCAAGTACATCGAGAAGGGTGTATTCCCCAATACGCGGCGGCATTTCTCCGTGCAGCGCTGCAATCACTGCGCCGATGCGCCGTGCGTGACGATCTGCCCGGTCACCTCGCTGTATCAGCGGCCGGATGGGATTGTCGATTTCGACAGCAGCCGCTGCATCGGTTGCAAGGCGTGCATGCAGGCCTGTCCGTATGATGCACTTTACCTGGACCCGGATACGAACACGGCGGCGAAGTGCAACTACTGCACGCATCGCGTGGATTCCGGATATGAGCCGGCCTGCGTGATTGTCTGCCCGGTGGAGGCCATCGTCAGCGGCGACCTGGATGATCCGACCAGCCGCATCGCGCAGCTCGATCGCTTACAGAAAGTGCAGTATCCGAAGGTAGAGAAGGGAACGCGGCCGAAGCTGTTCTATGTCGGCGGCGAGACCGCCGCGCTCGATCCGGCCGCGGCGCCACCGGCTGCCCATTATTTGTGGAGCGGTAACGACGGGCGCATCACCGACGGTGCGCTGCGGCGTGCGAGTGAAGAATCAGACGGCGAAGCCCGCGCGCGGCGCGTGTACGATCCCCAATCCAAGCCGGCGCCGTGGGGCTGGATGGTTTCGGCTTACATCACCACCAAGGCAGTCGCGACGGGGGTGGTGCTGGTTGCGGTGGCCGCTTTTGCGGTGGGTTGGTCGCCGGCGGTATTGCCCACCTCGTTGGCCGGTTTGTCGTTGCTCGTTCTGGCGATGACCGGCGCGCTGCTGGTGGGCGATCTGAAACAGCCGCGCAGGTTTCTCTACGTTCTACTGCGGCCGCAGTGGAAGAGCTGGCTGGTGCGCGGGGCGTATCTAATACTGGTGTTCTCGTTACTCGTGCCGGTGTGCTGGTTTCTGTCCGTTCTGGGCGCACCGCGCGGCGTTCAGCTTGCAGTTGGTGCTCTGACGGGCGCGGCGGCGGTGTGCGTGGCGGCGTATACCGCGCTGCTGCTGGCGCAGGCCAAAGGACGCGATTATTGGCAGAACCCGCTGCTGGTCGTGACCATGGTGGTGGATGCGGGCGTCGCGGGATTGGCTCTCATGACTATTCTCAATCTCGCGCATTCGCGCGCCGGTCTCGTCACGGGGGCAATCGTCATAGGGTTGCTTCTGGCAGCCGAGTTTTTGCCGGTGCATCAGACTCGAAATGCGGAATTGGCGAGTCGCCTGATCACACGCGGCGCATTGCGGGTATGGTTCTGGTTCGGCGTGGTAGGTCTCGGACTGGCGGGGCCGCTGCTGGCGTCGGCATTCGGCGCGCTGCGAGTTACGGGAGCTATGTTGTTGCTAGGTATTGCAGCCAAGAATCACGTACTCGTGCAAGCGCCGCAGCGCGTGCCATTGAGTTGAAGACATGTCTTACCGACCGAAGCGCAGTTGGATCGAACGGCAGGCGGTGAAGCTCGGCTGGATTGCGGGCGACGGATCGGCGCCGCCGGCGCACGACGCGCCTGGGAGCGCGCTGCGGCGCTATCCTTCTCCGGAGCAATGGGACGATTTCGTCGAATATGATGCGAAGTCGTGGCCGCGTGAGGCGCTGGCGCGGCATTATCGGCTGGTGCCCACCACGTGCTTCAATTGCGAGAGCGCGTGTGGGCTGCTGGCGTATGTCGATAAGCAGACGCTCGCGATCCGCAAGCTCGAGGGCAATCCCGCGCATCCGGGCAGCCGCGGGAAGAACTGCGCGAAGGGCCCCGCAACGCTGAATCAAGTGAACGATCCCGACCGCATTCTCGCGCCGCTCAAGCGCGTCGGTCAGCGGGGCAACGGGCAGTGGCGCGAGGTCACCTGGGACGAGGCGCTGGCGGACATCGGCGGACGAATCCGCAAAGCACTTCAGGAAAACCGGCGCGACGAGATTGTCTATCACGTGGGACGTCCGGGTGCGGAAGGCTTCGTTGACCGCGTGCTGCGCGCCTGGGGCGTCGATGGACATAACAGCCACACGAATATCTGCTCATCCGGGGCGCGGCTGGGCTATGCCCTGTGGTGGGGTTACGACCGGCCTTCGCCGGACTACGCCAACGCGCGGTTCATCCTGGCATTGAATGCGCATCTGGAAAGCGGACATTACTTCAATCCCCATGCGCAGCGCATTGCTGAAGGGCTGGCGCGTGGGGCCAAGATGGCCGTCGTCGATCCGCGGCTGTCGAATACCGCCTCGATGGCGACCTACTGGCTGCCGGCGGTGCCCGGCACGGAGGCGGCGTTGTTGCTGGCGCTGGCGCGCGTGATTCTCCATGAAGAGCTGTATGACCGCGCGTTTATTGAACGCTGGGTGAACTGGCAGGATCAAGGGTTCACGGTTCCCGTTGCAGCGGGCAGGCAGGGTTCAGAGTTCAGCGACTTCATGTCGAGCCTAAAGGAACTGTATAGCGCGTTCACACCTGAGTTCGCGGAGCGCGAGTGCGGTGTGCCGGCAGAGTTGGTGGTGCGGATCGCGCGACTGATCGGGGAGGCGGGCCCTAAGTTCTGTTCGCATACCTGGCGCGGCGCGGCCAGCGCGCATCTCGGCGGCTGGCAGGTATCGCGCTGCCTCTTCCTGCTGCATGTGCTGACCGGCAGCGTCGGGACGGAAGGCGGCTGCAGCCCCGCCGGCTGGCACAAGTACAAGGCCAGCCTGATCAACGTGCCGCCGCCGCAGAATCACTGGAATGAGTTGCATTGGCCGCGCGAGTTTCCGCTGGGGCATTATGAAATGAGCTTCCTGCTGCCGCACTTTCTCAAAGAAGGTCGCGGAAAGATCGACGTGTATTTCACGCGCGTGTTCAATCCGGTGTGGACGTATCCAGATGGTTTTACATGGATTGAGGCGCTGCGCGACGAATCCAAGATTGGCCTGCACGTGGCGCTGACGCCGACCTGGAATGAAACAGCCTTCTTTGCCGATTACGTGCTGCCGATGGGACACGGACCGGAACGGCATGATCTGAATACCTACGAAACGCACAGCGGCACGTGGATCGCTTTCCGTCAGCCGGTGCTGCGCGAAGTGGCGCGCGCCGAGGGACGGCCGGTGCGCGATACGCGCGACGTGAATCCGGGCAAGGTCTGGGAAGAAGACGAGTTCTGGATCGCGCTGTGTTGGGCCGTCGATCCGGACGGTGCGCTCGGAATACGCAGATACTTCGAGAGCCAGAAGCAAGCGGGTCAGAAGCTGAGCGTCGATGAGTACTACGAATACGCCTTCGAGCGCGTGCCCGGCCTGCCACAGACCGCGGCAACCGAGGGGCTGTCGCCGCTGGCGTACATGCGGAAGTTGGGCGCCTTCGAAGTTCGCCAGCGCGAGTATCGCCGGCACGAGCGCGTACTGGACGAGAAAGAGCTTCAAGACGCAGCCGTGGACGAAGCGAGCGGCATCGTCAGGAAGAATGGCGCGGCCATCGGCATTCGTATGGGCGATACGATGGTCGAAGGCTTCCCGACGCCCAGCCGGCGATTGGAATTCTACAGTTCGACGATGGCGGAGTGGGGCTGGCCGGAGTATGCCATTCCAGGATACATCCGCAGCCACCTGGCGGAGGACAACTTCCGATTTCCGATTTCCGATTTCCGATTAGCGCGCAACGTCGATCAGGTACCAGAAATCGGAAATCTGAAATCTGAAACTGACAATGTGTTCTGCCTGCTCCCCACTTTCCGATTGCCAACACTAATTCACACGCGCAGCGGGGCGGCTAAGTGGCTCAATGAGATTTCACAGCGAAATCCGGTGTGGATTCACACAAGTGACGCGCGGCGGCTGGGGGTCGCGACCGGCGATCTGGTGCGCGTGACTACGGAAATCGGATATTTCGTGGATAAAGTCTGGGTGACGGAGTCGATTCGACCTGGGGTGGTAGCCTGCTCGCATCATCTGGGACGCTGGCGGCGGCCAAACGATCCGCCGAATAGCCGCTGGAGCGCGTCGGTGGTACAGGTTGAGGAGCTTGCGCCGGGGCAGTGGCGCATGCGGCCCATCACGGGTCCGCAGCCGTTCGAATCGCCCGATGCGGACAGCCGGCGCATCTGGTGGCGCGACGGCGGCGTGCCGCAGAATCTGACCTTTCCGGTGCATCCTGACCCAATCAGCGGGATGCACTGCTGGCATCAACGCGTGCGCGTGGAACGTGCCGCGGCTGGCGATGCCAGTGGCGATGTGTTCGTCGACACCGCCCAATCGATGGCGATCTATCGCGCGTGGATGGCAAAGACGCGCTGGCCGGTTGGGCCGGGTAACCTGCGGCGACCTTTATGGCTTGGGCGGCCGCTGCGACCGTCGGAAGCGGCATTTCGGATTTGAGGGCGGCCCGCGCGCTGCGGGGCATCCTTCCGGGCGGCATCCATCACTCAAGAAAAGGGACTGGCACGCGACCGAGTGGTTTCTTATAATCGGCGTTCGCAAACTCGCGCAGTGGTATCGCGCCGTTTCGCATTCGAGACGCGGCGCGCTAAGCTTTGCGGTTCGTACATTCCGGAGGGGCGGCAATGTCCGACTCGACCTGATCCTGCTGGAAGGCTTGCAGCAATATCAACGAGCTAAAGCGCTGACGAGCGGCGACCTGCCCGGCCTTTGCGTCCTGAGCTTCCGAAACCTGACGCAGGAACTTCACCCTCCGCTGCCGCCGCGGCACGCACCAGATCCCGACGATCGCATCTACGGGCAGCTACATTGTTGCACGGATCGCCCGC
>DASXUA010000354.1:0-8142 GCA_036505095.1 Phycisphaerae bacterium | reverse complement strand
GGCTTCTGAGTGGGATGGTCCGTGTTCTCAGGCATCGACCAGAACGGGACGGTGATATCGGTCCACAGATTCGAGGGGTAAGTAAGCCGATGTCGGCCGCGCTCGCCCTCCTGCCAACCCTTGGGCTGGCCCTCTTTGTCGCCGCTTGAGGAAGAGACGTAAGCTCGATGAGCTGAAGAGTCCCAAGAAGAAACGTGGAGATCGCCGGGCGTCCACACGAGCGGCAACAACCAGAAGGAGCAATGCCATATGCCAGCGGTTGAAGCAAGCGCATGCGACGCAGTAGACCGAGGGCCATCAACGAGCTCGAGCTGCTTGAGATCATTTGAGCTACAACCTCATCTTGTCGGGGAACTCCTCGAACTTCGGCCACTGCGACCGGACGATTGGGATGCGTTGTTCCAGGTCGCCTCAGACCCACTGATGCAGGCGACGTTGCGCCGTGTGACTCAGCGCCAGTAGCATGGGGTATTAGCTGTAATTCAATCATTTCGATCAACTTCTCAACAGCCGCCTAGATTACCAGGCGCTGAACGTGTTTCCCAATTCGATGGCGCGGGGAGATCCGGCGCCAGCGCGCGTGCACTGTAATTGCTGTCGGTACAAGTCCTTGCGCTGCATGGGCGCCGGGCGCCGCGCGTCAACGATGCGTGGGTGCGTCACACGCGCGGCGCTTCGAATCGACGTGGAAAATCTTCACGCCGTCGCTCCGATTTTTTCCGAAATCTCTTGACATTTTGGGGGGTACTCAGTAGACTTCGCTCCGAGCAGTGGATGCGGGTCGTCCACGCGGTGCAATGAAGGGCGACCCGCGTCAATAATCCCATCTCAGTTGTGCGTCACGTCAGGGATGCGTGGCGTCATAGCTCAGGGAGGAGGGAGCCGCGCAAGCGGTTCGTTGTCGAGCGCTGCCGCGAAAGCGGAGTGGGAACAGCGTCTCGAATTAGAGGCATTCTGTTTATTAAATAGCGGAGCAGCGGGCGAATTGCCCCTCTGAGTGTCAGGCACGCGGAGTTGCATTACCCCACACGCCCAAAGTAACGAGGCCCTTTCCGGGCTGAACTTACGTCTCCGAAGGTGCGCACGAACCAGCGGCGCCGAAATCCTCGCCGCCGCGGACAGGGACCCTGCGCGCCGCATCAGAAGCAGCGGTCCGGCGCGGCGCGCGCCTGGGACGGCGCGCCGCGCGGCCGAGGATACGCAAGCTTGAGTACGTGATGTCATCGTGCGCGACCGGCGGGTCGCCGCCGACAGGGACGGAGTCCATCTGCGGGCGGAACGTCAGGGCATTCCGCTGCCGAGCCGTGGGCCGGATGCAAGTTCGCCGGCAGCATGCGCCCTCGAAACCATCGGCGAGCGGACCGAGAACGTGCAGCGCCCGATTTGGTATGCCAAACGTCTGCGGGCCATGTCAGCGCCCGAGATGTGGTGGCGAATAAGGAATATGGTGCAGGAGTGCGCTGATTTTTGTGTTCTTTCGGCACAACGCCGGACTCCCGGCATCGCGACGATCGTGGGCGGCGGTGAGCCAGCCGCGGTGACTGACAGCGGCGTCGTTCCGGGTGCGGCGCGGGTCAATGGTTGCAGTGATGCGCCGCGCACTTCGCCGGTCGAAACGCGTGCCGCGCGAATCAAGGCCAATCGGGTGCGATTATTTGATCTGGCCGAGTGCGATCTGGGCTCCCCCGCCCGCTGGAACTTCGAACACAAAGTCGGGCGGGCGACGCCGATGGGCTTCGCGCCCTGGATCGATTATCGCGATCACGCGCTCACCGGCGATGCGAAGTTCGTTTGGGAACCCAACCGGCACCAGCATCTGGTGGTTCTGGGCCGCGCCTTCCGTGTCAGCGGCAATGCGACCTATGCCCGCGCCGTCATGGAGCAAATTGAGAATTGGATTGGCGCCTGCCCTTTTCCGGAGGGCATGAACTGGCGCAGTCCGCTGGAACTGGCGGTGCGTCTGATCAACTGGGTCTGGGCGATCGAGTTGATTCGTCCGTCCGGGGTTTTGACAGCGGCATGGTGGTCGCGCGTGCTGCCGATCGTGTATCGGCATCTGCACGCGATCGCGCGCAAGTACTCACGGCATTCGTCGGCCAACAATCATCTGGTAGGTGAGGCGGCCGGCGTATTCATTGGAAGCAGTTATTTTGCCGGGTTGAAAAATGCCACGAAGTGGCGCGACGAGAGTCGCCGGATTCTGATCGAACAGATGCAGCGGCAGGTCAATCCGGACGGCGGACATTGCGAGTTGGCCACGGGATATCACTTGTTTGTCATGGAGTTCCTGCTGTTGGCGGGATTGACGGCGCGCGCCGGCGGCGTGGATTTTCCGCCGGAGTACTGGGAGCGCCTGGCGGGGATGTTCGATTTCGTGGCGGCACTGACGGAGGGCGGTGGCAGCCTGCCGATGTTCGGCGATGCGGACGACGGCTACGTGCTCGACTTGTGCGAACGGCGCGGCGACCCGCGCGAGTGGCTCGCGCTGGGCGCGGCGCTCCTTGGTCGCGGCGATTTCAAGGCGGCGTCCGGTGGTTTCGGAGAGACGGCCCAGTGGCTGCTGGGCGATCAGGGACTGCGCGACTACGAATCGATCGGGCCGGGAGGGGCGACGATGAGCATCGGGCCGCGCGCCTTTCGCGAGAGCGGATACTACCTGCTGCAATACGGGTCGCGCGAGGAGCGCGTCAGTGTCACGTTCGATTGTGGCCGGCTGGGATTTGGTCCGCTCGCGGCCCACGGTCATGCCGACGCCCTGAGCTTTACCTTGCGCGCCTTTGACCGGGATATCTTCGTGGATCCCGGCACTTATGACTATTTCAGCTTTCCACGATGGCGGCATTACTTCCGCAGCACGCGCGCGCATAACACGGTCGTGGTGGATGGGCAGGACCAGTCTGAGATGCTGGGGCCATTTTTGTGGGGGCGCCGCGCGCACGCGCGCTGCCTGTATTGGGAGCCGCGCGACGAGTGCCTGCGCGTCGCAGGCGAGCACGATGGATACGCCCTGCTGCCCGGTAGAGTCATTCATCGTCGCGCTTTGGAGCTGGACCGGCGTGCGTCCGAGTTGACGATCAGCGATGAGCTGACCGGCGTCGGACGGCATGAGGCTGCGCTGCATTTCCATCTGGCGGAGCACTGCCGCGCGAAACCCATCGGGGAAAACACCTTTCACATTGATTGCGACCGGGGCGCGGTGCGGCTGCAACTGGATCCGGGCCTGGTAGTCACACTCCATCGTGGCTGCGAGCAAACCCAGCTCGGCTGGGTCAGCCGGGGTTATCACGACAAGCGAGCCGCGACCACGATCGTGGCGCGCCGCGCGTGGAGCGATCGATTTCGCGCGGTTTCCCGAATCCGGATCGAGAAGCGAGCGGCGCGCGACGCAACACTCGGCCAGCTTACAGGATGTGAAGCATGCTGATCGACGCGCTCACCAGCGTAAGTCGTTCGGGGACCCGCGCCGGCGCGAATGGCGCGCCGCGGCGCGAGATACTGGCGGGCGTGCACGGCATCATCCTGGCTGGAGTGCATGCCTGGGGCGCCGACGTGCTGGAACACCTGATCGCGCGGCCGCTGCTTCCGGTCGCCGACCGGCCATTGATTGCGCACATCTTGACGTGGCTGGCAGAGGCGGGTGTTCGCCACACGAGCGTGTGCGCCAACAGCGACACGTCGCTGTTGCGAAAGTGCCTGGGCGATGGCAGCCGCTGGGACGTATGCCTGGAATACTACGAGGATGTCATGCCGCGCGGACCGGCTGGCTGCGTACGCGACGCGGTGGTCGGCACGGGTGCCGCCGCGTCCGTGGTCGTCGATGGGACAATCGTTCCGGAAGTCGACTTGGCGGATGTGTTGGCGCGGCATCGGCAATCGCAGGCGGCGATGACGGTGGTGGCGGCTGAAGCGGGGCCGGATCAGGCGCGCGGCGACTCTGCCCTGCGACCGTTGGGAATCTATGTATTCTCGCGCAGCGCCTGGGAACAGGTACCGGAAGGCGGTTATCAGGACATCAAGGAAAAACTTATTCCGCGGCTGTGTGAGGCGGGACAGACGGTGGCACTGCACGCGGTTTCCGCGCACGCAGCTCCGCGCGTCAGCGGCGTGGCGTCGTATCTGGCGGTGAGCCGTTGGGCGGTGCGGCGGCTGGTAAGCCGTTCCCCTTTGCCGGCCGGCTACGCGGCGGTCGGCGAATCCGTGATCCACGAAACGGCCGATGTGCATGCCGGCACCCGCCTGGCCGGACCGGTGCTGGTGGGGCCGCATTGCCGGGTGCAACGCGGAGCGATCATCTCCGGACCGACCGCCCTCGGACCGGGCGCGCGAATCGGTGCGTCCGCGATCGTGAGCCGCTCGGTCCTTTGGTCCGATTGCCGGGTCGGCGAGGGCGCGCTGGTGGATCAGTCCATACTGTGCGATCAGGCGCGCATTGGAGCCGGAGCGCGGATCAGAAACACGATCCACATCGAGGCGCGCGCCGGCCGGCGGCAACTGTGAATCGGGGGCGGATTTCAGGACATGGATTTCAGAGTTCAGCGCGCCGCACGGCATCCGCCGCTTTGCAACGCGCTGCGATCTGAATGCCGAAAATTGAGTCTACGAGAGAGAAGCCACTGTGAATAAGGGACAACCGCAGGCGCCCGACAGTGCGCCTGATTCGCTGCTGAGCACGGCGCTGGCGCGCCGGGCGGGCGGCGGCGACCTGGTGGAGCTGGAGCCGTTCGGCGCGGGGCCGGAGACGGCGCGGCCGGCGCGGGCCATCAACCTGCGGGCGATGCTGCGCTGGAAGTGGACGATCGCGCTCACTTTCCTGATCGTTACCGGGAGCACGGTGCCGCTGATCTGGGTGCTGGTCGATCCGATTTACACCGCGCAGGCAGCCGTATATGTGCGGTCATACATTCCGAAGGTGCTCTACAAGACCGATGAAAACGGCCTGGTGCCGAACTATCAGCAGCGGCAGAACACGCAGGCGTTCATTCTCCGCAGCGGCCCGGTGCTCGAGCAGGTGCTGGATGATGCGGAGGTCAAGCAGACGGCCTGGGACAACGAAGAGGAGCGGACCCTCCTCGGCGAGTCGCTGACGAAGATGGAGCGGCTCCGGGCCGGTCTTTCCGTCACGCCGGCCGCGCAATCAGAAGTGATCACGGTGGCCATGAAGGCGCGCAAGCCCAGCGACGCAAAGGTTATCGTGAATGCCGTGATCAAGAGCTACCAGGGCTACACCAGTGCCAGGACCAACGAGAACGATCTGGCGATTATCGCGGTCAACGAACAGACCAACGCGAAGACGCGCAAGGAGATTGACGAACTGCTGCGCCAGCGCGCGCTTCTGGCCAATGAAGTGGGCGCCCTGGATGCGCAGCAGCTTCGGACCTCGCAGGCCATGCACCGTGACAAGCTGGAGGATGAACGCAACGATCTGGATCGCGCGTTGAAGCTTCTGCGCTGGCAGCAGGAGGCGCTGAGCGCGCCGCGCCGCGCGGCGGCCGAGCCGGCGGCGGCGCGGCCTTATGACAAGGACGAAGAGTGGCGCACGCTCGAGCGCAAGCTGCAGGATGCGCGGCATGAGCTGGAGAAGGCCGGTCGGCAATTTGGTGAATCGCATCCCAGGATACTTGGCTTACAAGACGACGTGCGACACGCTGAGGAGCTGCTGCACGAACGCCAGGCGCAACTAGACCAGAGCTGGGAGACCGCGGTGGCCGGCGTTTCCGAGCATCCCGGCGGCGGCGCGCTCGCCCTGCCGGATTTGATCCAACGTAAGCAGAAAGAGATGGACCTGCTCGAATCCAAGATCGAGGAGCAGAAGGACAAGGTCAAGGCGACCGGTGACGCGGCCAGCAGGCTTGACAAGCTCGATGAGGATTTGGCGCGTTTGCGCGACGAGGAGAAGTTGACCCTGGCGCGGCTGCAGGCTCTGGTCACTGAGAGCAAGGCGCCTCTGGAAATCCGGGCGGACCTGGCGGCCGAACCGGCGCGGCCCGATCGTGACCGGCGCATCTTGTTCAGCATCGGGGCACTCATCGCCGCTCTGGGGCTGGGGCTTGGACTGGCGTATCTGCGGGCCACATGGGATCCCAAGCTCCGTGAGCTGGGCGACGTGGGCAGCGCGGCTCAGGCGCCATTCCTGGGACAGTTGCCGGAGCTACCGACACGTGTGGACCCGGCGCTGGAAGTGGACCCGCTGCTGACGGAGAGCATCCGGATGGTCCGGACGGCGCTGCTGGCGCGCTTTCCGGACAGCGCCTGCCGCGCGGTGCTGGTGACCAGCTCGTCGCCGCAGGCCGGCAAGAGCACGCTGGCCGTACTGCTGGCGCGCAGTCTGGCGTCGCTGGGCAAGCGCGTGCTGCTGGTGGAGGCCGACTTTCATCATCCATGCCTGGCGCGGCGGCTCCAACTGGATTGCGAAGCGGGACTGGCGATGTTGCTCGCGGGGCACGTCAATGACGCCCGGGCCATCCAGCACACGGCCGTGTCGAAGTTCGATTTGCTGCCGGTCGGTCCGGCGACGCCCGAGGTGAATACCGACACGCTGGCGAACGGCGACTTCGCCGCCTGCATGCGGCGCTGGCGCGCCGCTTATGATTTCATTCTGCTGGACAGTCCGCCCATGCGGCCGGTGGCCGACGCGCGTATTCTGGCGCGGCACGCGGACGGCACGATCATGCTGCTGCGCTCTTCGCACTGTCACAAAGTCGAGGTGCTGCAGTCCTACGCCGACCTCAGTGCGGCGGGCGGAACGCTGCTGGGAACGGTGCTGATCGGCGGTGAATCACGCCCGTACCACTACGACGCGTACAGCTATCGCGGTGGACGCTACCCGTCATACCTGCCGCAGAGTTGACTGACGCTGCCGCGCTGATTTCCTCGTGAATCTGCTGATTCTCGACCATCGTTTGCCGTACCTGCACTCCGACGCGGATGAGTTCTCCATGCTCACGCTGCCGGTGGGTCCGCGTTCGCTGCTGGACGAGTGTCTGCACCAGTTTTCCGCGGGCAATGGGCGCACCATGAACGTTTCGGTCGCGCCGAACTTCAGCGCCGGGCCGGCCTATGCGCGCGCTATTCTGGACGCGACCGATCGTCCGGTTCGGATCGTTTCAGTCGATGAGGCCGGGGCCACCGTGTCCGACAATGTCGCCTGGGATGACATCATGGTCGTCGATCCGCGCTATCTGCCTACGGACGGATACGCCAACTTGCCGGCGATGGGCGGCGGGCACTACCGCGGCGCGACGCACGTGGTCGCGATGGGATCTGATCCGGCGGGCACGCACGAATCGGTCGAGTGCGACACCCGCGGCTGCGTGCAGCGCGTCCAACGGCTGTATCTGCACATGAATTGGCCAACGGTGGCGACACGCACGATCTGCTGCTCACGCGTGCCGGCGCAGGCCATCGCCGGCGGCCGTTTCCGTTCGCTGCCCGAACTGCGCTCCAAATTATCCGACGCGGGCATGTTGAGTCGTGACCTGCCGCTGATGTCGGCGGTTTTTGATCTGCGCACAGAGGCGGGTTTACTGGCGTTGTGCGAGAGCTTACTGCGCAGCGCGCCCCACACGCCGCCGGCTGCCGGCTATGAGCAGCGCGGCGCGCAGGTCTGGTTGGCGCCTGGCAGTCGCGTGCACCCATCCGCGAGGTTGGTGGGCCCGCTCGTGCTGCACGAACGCGTGACCGTGGCCGAAGCGGCGACCATTGTCGGTCCGAGCGTGCTGGGTGCGGGTTGCCGCATCGGCCGCGGCGCGATCGTCGCGCACTCCGTGCTCGCGCGGAATACCGTGGTGGCACCGGGCAGTGCCATTCGCGAGCGCTTCCTGGCCGGACGGGTACCGCTGGAGCATGCCGGCTCCCCCGCCGCTACCGGCACGTGCCACTCTGACCTGACGCTGACCGTGGCCAACTCGCGGCGCGGGCGGCGGTCGTGGGTTTCGTCGGATATGTGTGCGGCTTCGCGCGGGGTATATCAGTTCGCCAAGCGCGCGGTGGATATCGGGCTGGCGGTGGTCGGGCTGCTGCTGCTGCTGCCATTGTTGGTGGTGATCGCGATTCTGATCAAGCTGGATGCGCGCGGCCCGGTGCTCTTTGCGCACGGACGCGAGCGCCGCGGCGGGAAGGAATTCCCCTGCTGGAAGTTCCGCA
>DASXUA010000353.1:0-2142 GCA_036505095.1 Phycisphaerae bacterium | reverse complement strand
CGCTCTGAAAGAACCCGATCCGGTAAGTGTGTCCGGCCACTCGGCAGTTGAGGAACTGTGCCAGCGCGGCGGCGAAGCGCTGGCCCGGCTCGGCCCCGAGCGTCTCGCACGTACGGAACCACCACAGCGACTGCCCATCGGGCAGCAGCCGTGCGCGAACGCGCAGAAGCTGCTCGTGATGCGGATGACCCTCTTGAAGTGACGCGACGTTCAGTTCCTCGCGAGCCATGCGCGCAGAACCCCATTTGCCGTGTGCCCAAATCTGAATCTCGGCCAGCGGCGCCCCCGGAGCGATTTCGGCCGCCCAGCGCAGCGCCTCGTCCCAGGTGCTGGCGGACTTGAAATGGTCGAACCAGCCGAGCCGCCGATAGAGCCGCGCGCCGACGGCCCAGATGAATGACAAGCTTGGCAGCAGCCACCGACCACGCTGCGTGGCATCGAAGATGACCAGTCGCACAGGAGCCATCGGAAGTATCCTAACGCCGCAGCGGCCGCGCTGCCGCGGCACGGAGGGGTTCAGATCCGCCACGGCGGACCTTCGGCAGGGTTGGGGGATTTTCGATTCTCGGTTTTTGGTTTTCGATTTTCTTGGATTCTGTGGCAGTTTTCGCAAAAACGGCGCGCCGGACCCCGGTTTTTGAGCCGGCAACGGGGTTCCGTGAGTGGCCTGGGCGTTTTTCTGATTTCTGTCGTCATTTCGTCATTCTCCGAGCTATGGCGGCAGCTCTTCCGGGCCGGCGGAATTGGGGGCCTATGGTGCCGGACTGGTTTACCCTTGCTACATGGGCGCTGGACGCTGCGCGGCGCGCAAAATGAGACCAGCGGCGAGCAGGGAACGGGTGGAGGGACCAGGATCAGGGAACAGGAAAGAGGATCAGGGTCCGCCGAGCAGATTTCCGTTGCCGGGGGGATCGGGAATGCCTCAGGAAGGATGGCCAAGAGGCGCTTTGCGTGGCTGAGAACGGTCTGGCTACAATAAGAGGAAGGAGATTGCCCGTGAGTTCCGCTGCGACCGCAAATGGCCACATTGTTACCGACGATCAGGGGCGCGCCTGTATCGCCGGTACGTCGTTTCGCGTTGACCAGATCGCGAGTGAACACATCGCGTACGGATGGACCGCGGAGGAGATTTACGTCCAACATTACCGCCGGCTTACCCCCGCGCAGATTTACGCTGCGCTCGCCTATTATTACGATCACGAGTCCGAGATTAACACCCTGATCCAGCGCGAAGATGAAGCGTTCGAGCGGCTTCGGCATCAAGCCGGGCCATCGCCGTTCGTCGAGCGTATGCGCCGCGAGGGCCGGCTGCGGTGAGCGTCCGGCTCTACATGGACGAGCATATCCCTTCGGCCATCACCGTCGCGCTGAAAATGCGCGAAGTCGATGTCCTGACGGTGCAGGCGGATGGTCGGGACCGGCAAGCTGATCCGGTTGTGCTGGACCGGGCCACTGAATTGAAGCGCGTGACTGTTACATGCGATCATGACTTTCTGCGCGAGGCACACCAGCGCCAGAGCCAAGGCACGTCGTTCTCAGGTGTCATCTTCGCACGGCTGATGAGGATGTCGATTGGCGAGATGGTTCGGGATCTGCACCTGATCGCCGAATGCGGACAGGCCGACGAGTTCGCGAATCAGGTTTTGTACCTGCCACTCTAAAACTTTGCGCGCCGGTGATTGCCGCTGTGGCTGCGGCGCGCAGTCGGGCGGAACGACGTTGGGTGTCGAACTACTTCAGGTCGGCCGGCGCGCGGACGCTGGGGCGGTCGGCGGGCGCCGGGATACGGAGTTTGGTGGCCGGCGATGTTCGGTTTCCGTTTGACATCCGGTTCGCCTTCCGTTAGCCTCATCCTGTGCGGTGATTAGGAGAATGACGCATGGATGTATCACTGACGACGTTTGTGGATTTCATCGCTCGGGCCGGCACGCCGAAGTTGACGGTAGTGCGCAACTGGAAGCATCGGGATCCGTATGATCCCAAGGCCGACTATTGGAAGCAGATGCGCGAAGCGATAGTCGACGTACACGCGAGGAGTAAGCCATTGAGCCACCTCGACGACACAGTCGCATCCGCGGCTGATGGGCGATCAAGTAACTACCGTCAGATCGCAACGGCGTACAAGAAGTGGGTGAGGAAGAA
>DASXUA010000352.1:0-3958 GCA_036505095.1 Phycisphaerae bacterium | reverse complement strand
GCCGGTCCGTTTACGGAAAGCGCGATACCATCCAGATTCCGGATGATCCCGCCCATGTAAGCAAAAAGCCGTGGAGCCAGCCCGGCCTCCATATACGGTTGCCGGTCCTTTGTGCTGAAAATCACGTGAGAAATGAGATGTGTGAAGCTGTGTGCCATTTGGTTTCCTCCAAAGCGATGGCTCAAGTTAACGGTATCGCATCATTCTAACGCCCCTCCGGGGCTGAGGGCGTGTTTCTGCGTCCCTTGTTCCCACGGCTTGCGCCGTGGGCTTTACTCTTGCGCCGCTCCGCGGCTGCGATATCGCGAGCTATTCTCCCAGCACGCGCCGGGCTTCCTCGGGCGTGGTGAGGCTGGCGCGGAGGAGGCGTTCGGCGTCCTGCCGCAAGGATCCGGGCGCGAGTTGCTGAGACGCGAGCCGCTCGACATCAGCGCCGTCGAGAATTGCTTGGCGAAGAGCGGGCGTCAGCTCGAGCCAGTGACCGATCGCCGTGCGGCCGGCGTAGCGGGTGCCCAGGCAGCGCGGGCAGTTGGCATGCTCCGCCTGGTTCTTGCATTGCGGGCAAACGGTCCGCAGCAGGCGCTGCGCGAGCACACCGGCCAGCGTGCTGGTGATTTGATAGGGTGCGATGCCCATTTCGCGCAGCCGCACGATGGCCTCGGCGGGCGTGCCGCTGTGCATCGTGGTCAGCAGCAGATGACCGGTCAGCGCGGCCTCTACGACGATGTGCGCGGTCTCGGCGTCGCGCACCTCGCCGATCATCAGCACCTGCGGGTCCTGCCGCAGCAAACTGCGCAGAGCGATCGGATATGTCAGGCCGCGCGCCGGCTCGACCTGTACCTGCGTGACGCCTTCCAGACGTATTTCGACCGGGTCCTCGACTGATAGAATGCTCACGCCGCACCGCGTCTTCTGAATGTGATCGAGCATCGCGTAGAGCGTGGTAGTCTTGCCGCTGCCGGCCGGCCCACAGATCAACATCAATCCTTGCGGCCGCGACAGGGCGCATTTGAGTCGTTCGATCAAGGCGGGATCATGGCCCAGATCGTCCAACGTCAGCAGCGCCGCGCTTTCGGACATCATCCGCAGCACGACGCGCTCGCCACGAATCGTGGGAAACGTCGCCACGCGGATATCGCACGGAAAGCCGGACTTGCCGCGATCGATGCTACCCTCCTGCGGCACGTCGCTGCGATAGGTCAGCAGGCCGCTGAGGACCTTGAGCCGCGCGACGACATTCGGCCCGATGGCAGCCGGGAGCTTGTCCACCTCATTGAGTAGGGCATCCACTCGAAACCGCACGCGCCAGGCATCGCTGCCGGGCTCGATGTGCACGTCGCTGGCGCGCGCCGCGATCGCGCGGCGGATCAAATCCTGAACGAGTTCAACGACACCTGTAGGCTGCACAGTCCTGATTCCTGAGGCCTCAATGCTCAGTGTACCGCCGCGCCCCGCCGTGCGGCATGGCAGGTGTAGTATTCGATTGGACGGTGCTACGGCCCGGTTAACAGGTTTCCGAATACGGCGGCGTCGTGTAGATCGACATCGCTGTCGGAGTCGGAATCGAATGGCGCACAACCCGGTGCGAGAGGTCCGGCGATCGGACCCGTCAGACAGGCCGGCACGTGTGCAAAGTCCGCCAGATCAACGTCGCCGTCGCCGTCGAAATCTCCGAAGGCGAACCCGGGCACGGGCGCGGCGAGCGTGACGCTCGTGGGTGAACCGGGCTTGAAGAGGCCGAGCGTGACGTTGCCGGTGATGGGTAACGCGGCGATGTCGAAGCGGAAGTTGTAGAGCGTGCCCCAGCGCAGCGCGTTGGCGTTCGCATTCTCCGCAAACGTCTGTGTGGTCCAGGTGATCGTCCCGCCGGCGATCGTCGCTGGCCAATCGGTGCCGTCGAAATTCACGTTGCCGCCGCCGTCGCCGTCGTGATAGTCCACGTCGTGGAAGCCGATGTTGCTCAGCGCGGCGCCGACGGGAATCGAGACTGAGAACGATTGACCGCTGCGATCGGAGTTCATGTTCGCCAGCGCATACTCGTAATGCCATACGCCGCTGCCGAGCGGGGTGGCCTTGGCCGCCAGGATGAACAGCCCATCGCCGGGCACCTGCGCCTCACTCTCGCTGACCGACGAATCGGCATCCTTCCAGGCGCGGATGCCCTGCCGCTCGCGCTGCGTGGCGCCGGACAGCGCCATCGTCCAGCTTGCACCGCCGCCGGCAAAACTGCACGGCCGATACGAAGCGTTGTTGTTCTTGTGACCGGCCGCGGCGTCGTCGGGCGACACCACTTGCAGCTCGGCAAAATACATTCCGCCGCCGTCCTGCGCCGGATCGATGTCCGCAATCTTCACCTGCAAGCGTCGCGCGATCGGTCCGCCGAATGCCGGATTCGCGGGCGGATAGGGAAACATGCCGGTCGCTGCATTCAACTGGTATTTCGGACCGGCCGCTTGCTGATACCCTTCGCTGCTGGCCGTGGTCGGGCTCGAGCAGCGCACGCCCAGGTGGCTGCCGTCGGTCGGTTGGCATTCCGTACAACAGAACGCGCCGCTCAGCGCGAAGAACTCGTGATGCAGCCAACTTTGCCCGATCTGCTCGAAGCGCGGCGCGCCGTTGACCGACTTGAGACGGAATAGGTTCTGACCGCTGACCGGGTGCTGATTGGTCGATGCGGCGAAGTTCAGCGGCGCCGTGCCGACGTTACAGAGGGTATTACCCATAGAAAACGCCGCGATGCCTCCGGCGCTGGAATAATTCGCTACGGCTCCAATGTCGCCGATAATGACGTCCCCACCCGCGGGCGCGCCACATTCCGTCTGGCCGCGCGCCGCCGCGACTATCAGCAGGGATACGGCCAGCCCACACACGAGAGTGCGCCTTGTTCTTTCCATGCCTATTCTCCAGCACCCGCAGATTGATGCGCGCAGTGTATTCCGCTGCCCGTCCGGCCGCAACCAGCGCCTTCTCGGACCACCCGCGCCCCGTGGGCGAGGAGTATCGGACTCGCCAGCGCATCGCGACGGACTCTGATAAAGCGCCGCTCGCTCATCTTGGTTCCAGACGGTAACGGCGGTTCAATCCAGTCGATAAACATAAGGTGCAGCCTTCATCAGCGAGATGTCTCACCGCCGTTGCGAGCCGGGCGAAATGAAGGAAATTCCCAAAGTCAGCCAGCTTCGCACGCGTCCGCCGCGCGCCGCTCCACCGCGCCGGCTGGCGCAGCAAACACGGGCGCTGCGCCGCGCCCGCGCCGCGCTGCGGAACGAAAGCGCGCGGCGCCGGGATGCCGAAGAGCGCCTGCACCAGGCGGCCTCGCACGACGCGCTCACCGGGTTGCCCAACCGCAGCCTGCTAATGGATCGGCTCCGCGAGGGCGTGGAGCGCGCCCGCAACCGCCCGGATCACCTGCTGGCGTTACTCTTCGTCGACATCGACAACTTCAACGTGATCAACGACAGCCTGGGACATCGCTTCGGCGACGACCTGCTGATCGAAGCCGCGCAGCGGCTGGTCTGCGGCCTGCAATCGCTGAACGCCCGCCTGCGCCCGGCCCACAGTCTGGCCGCGCGACTGGGCGGCGATGATTTCGTCATCCTGCTGGACGGTCTCCGCAGCCACAGCGACGCGGTCGCCATCGCCGAGCACGTCCAGCAGCACTTGGCGCCGCTCTTCAGCCTGGGCGGGCGCGAAGTGGGCATCGGCACCAGCATCGGCATCGCCCTGGGCGGCGCCGGCTGCCAGGACGCCAGCGCGCTGCTGCGCAGCGCTGACACCGCGCTGTTCCGCGCCAAGCTGGCGGGCAAAGCGCGGCACGCCGTGTTCGATGAGCGCATGCACGCCGAGACGCTGCAGCGCTTCGAGCTGGAGAACGCACTCCGCGCCGCGCTCGACCGGCAGCAGCTCGCCATCCTCTATCAGCCCATCGTGGCCCTGGACACCGGCCGCATTCGGAGCT
>DASXUA010000351.1:0-17074 GCA_036505095.1 Phycisphaerae bacterium | reverse complement strand
TGGCGAAGGCCGTCAGAAAGATCGTGACGTTCTGGAGGATGATGCCGACCAGGGCCGGGACGTAGAAGCGCGCGCTGATCAAGTCAGGGTTGTAGAGCAGCCGCGGGCGCACTTCGATCGGCAGCGTAAACTCGCCAGTTGGGCCGCGGGCGGCAGCTGTCTGATTCGTCTCGACGAAAACTCGGGCGCGCCGCAGCGACTGGTTCAGACCGAGCAAGTTCGCGGCGTTCATGGCAGTCATGGCGACTTGTGAATCGCTGCCGTCGATCAGCACCTGCACGGTGGCGTTCTGGCCGCGCAGCAGACGGTCCGTGTAATCAGGCGGAATGCGCACGCCGACTTTGGCACGGCCGGCCGTGATCGCCCGTCGGAAGCCCTCGTCGGTTTTGGCCTGTTCAACGACCTGAAAGGCACGCGAATCGACCAGCGCCGCGACGAACTCGCGGCTCTCCGAACGCCCATCGAGATTCAGCACCACGGTGTGGATATGTTCGATGGTGGTCTCGATGGCGTAACCGAAGATGGCGAGCTGCAGCACGGGAATGACGAAGGTGAAGAGCAACGTCATCGGCTCGCGGCGGATGTGGGCGAATTCCTTACGCAGAATCGCAGAGAAGCCATTCATGCCTGTTCTCCCAGCATTCCGCGGCGACTGAGGCCGACGAACACATCTTCCAACGCCGGCGCGGCCGGGCGAATGTCGCTGACGGCGCACTCGGAGCCGAGCCATTCCCGGAGCTTCTCGTCGCCCACCGAGTCATCAACGAGCAAGTGCAGCAGGTCGCCGAACAGATTCGCGTCATGCACGCCGGGCACGTCCTTCAGGCGGCGCAGAGCGCGTGCCGCGCCGTGGCAGGTCACTTCCAGGCGGCGCGTGCCCGCGGGCGTGACGGACGGAAGCTCCTTGAGATCGTCAGGCCGGCCGCTGACGATCAGCCGCCCGAGGTTGATGTACCCGACGTGCGTACAGCGCTCGGCCTCGTCCATGTAGTGCGTCGTCACGAACAGCGTCACGCCCCGTCCGGACAAATCAAACAACAAATCCCACAGATCGCGCCGCGCCACCGGATCGATGCCGGCGGTGGGTTCGTCGAGGAACAGTACCTCGGGCTCGTGGATCAGGGCGCAGGCCAGCGCCAGGCGCTGCTTCCAGCCGCCGGAAAGCGTGCCGGCGAGCTGGCGGAGGATGTCGCCCATGCCGACCAGCCGCATAAGCTCCTGCTTGCGAGCGCGCAGCCGGGCGGCAGGAAGTCCATAAATACGGCCATAAAAGTCCATGTTTTCGTCGACGCTCAGATCAGCGTAGAGACTGAACCGCTGCGACATGTAGCCGATGCGCCGCTTGATGGCTTCCGAGTCGCGCGCCACGTCATAGCCGAGCACGCGGCCGGTGCCCGCCGTCGGCCGCAGCACGCCGCACAGCATGCGGATGATGGTCGACTTGCCGCTGCCGTTGGGGCCCAGGAAGCCGAAGATCGCGGCGCGCGGCACGCTGAAGCTGACGTCCTGCACGGCGACTATTTCGCCGAAGCGGCGCGTCAGATGGTCGGCTTCGATGACGGGATCGGCAGGTGCAGCACTCATCAGGCTCTCGTCGCGCGCCGGCAGGATGCCGGCGATACGGGCCGGCAAGATGCCGGCGCTACGGCGGTTCGGGGAAGATGTCGGCCGACATCCCCGCCCGGAGCAGGTCCAACCCCTCATCGATTTTCACTTTGATGCGGAACACGAGTTCCGCTCTTTTCTCGGCCGTCTGCACGTTGCTGGGGGTGAACTCGGCCTCGTGCGCGACGAAGGTGATATGGCCCGCGAAGCGCCGATTCGGAAAGGCGTTCACTCGAATCCACATTTTGTCGCCGTTTTTCACGTTCAGCCGCGCTTCGGGCATGTAGGCGCGGACATAGAGTGACTCACTGATCAGCAGCGAAATCACGGGCGCGTTGGGCGAGACCATGTCGCCGGGCTGCAGATCGACGGCCTCGATAACGCTGTCCAGCGGTGCCCGCAGCGTCAGCTCCTCGATTTGCTGCTGGATCATCGCCACCGCCGCCCGTCCGGCCTCGACGTTGGCCTTCGCGGCGTCGATGTCTTCCTGGCGATTGCCCTTTTCGGCCAGCGCCAGCGCCTGTTCGGCTTCGGCCAACTTCGCGCGCGCCTGGGCGATTTCTTCGGCGCGCGTACCCTCTTTGGCGAGGTCGAGTTCATCGCGGGCACCGGCCGCCCGCGCCCGCGCTGCGGAGAGCGCGCGGGTGGCCTCGTCCGTCTCGACCTGCGCGGCCTGACCCTGCTCGCGCAAGCCGCTGACGCGCGCATACTCGTGCTCGGCTTTCAGCAAGTCGGCTTCCGCCAGCTCGAGCCGATGCTGCAGCATCTGGATTTCAAGCGGTCGCGGTCCAGCGACAAGCTTGTCCAGCACAGCCTTGGCTTCGTCGCGACGTGCGCGGGCCTGTTCGATTTCCTCCGGACGCAGTCCGGCCTGCATCCGATCCAGCTCAGCCTGGCGCGCCGCCAGCGTGGCCTGCGCTTGAGCGAGGCGCTCGTTCAAATCGAACGGCTCGAGCGTCAGCAGCACATCGCCTTTCGCCACTCGCTGCCCTTCAATCGCTTGGACGTCGCGCACGCGGCCGCCGACACGTGAGCCCACGCGGATCTGGTCCGCTTCGATGAAGCCGGAGACGTAGAACGGTTCCGTGCGGCGCCGGCTCCAGACGAGCACGGCGACCGCGGCAACGGCCAGCGCCGCGATAACCAACACCTTGCGCATGCGCAGCACGCTATCAGCGCCCTCAACGGCCGGTCAAACGCGACGTTTAGCCGCAACCCCGTAGGGGTGCGCTCGGCTGGCGGATGACATGCGCGCGCCGCACGCGACTGCCCCGCGCAGCGCAGCCCTACGGGCTGGCGGCTAAACTTGCCGGCGATGACTTTTTCCGTGGCTGGTGTTTCCAACGGCGATGCATCCAGAGGTATTGCTCGGGCGCTTCGCGGACAAACTGCTCGATGGCCGCCGTGTATTCCTGAGTGATCCAGCGCAGCGGGTCAGGCTGCTCGCGCCACTCATCCGGCTCAATGACGCGCGTCACTCCGACCTCGTAGCGGAAACGATCGCTGGTGCGCCGCGCATAGCCGACGATGACGGGCACCTCGGCCGACATGGCCAGCAGTCCGATCGATTTGTAAGTCGAAGCCGGCCGGCCGAAGAAATCGACGAACATGCCCTTGGGCCCGGCATCCTGATCAGCGATGAACCCGACCAGGCCGCCGTCGCGCAGCGTTTCTTCCAGCGTGCTGGTCGCGCCCTTCTTGTGGGCGAGTCGCAGACCTTTGCGGCGTCGCACATCGACGAGCCAGCGATTGAGATAGGCGTTATCGAGCGGGCGCATCACGGCCAGCACATCGAACCCCCAGCAGGCCAGCAGATATCCGCTCAATTCCCAGTTGCCGTAATGCCCCGTGAGCAGAATCGCGCCGCGGCCGCGCAGCAGCACCCGCAGGGCTGCGTCGAAGTCGCGCGTCGTGATGTACTGCGCCCAGGTCCATTCGTTGATCAGCCGCGGCATGAAGGCCGACTCCATCGCCATCATGACCAGTTGCTGCATCGAGCGCAGCGCGATGCGATCGATGGTGGCTAAATCGAGTTGGCTGCCGAGCGCCTGGCGAATGTGATCGCGCGTACGCTCGCGATGGGCCTGGAATTTTAATCGCAACCTCCGGCGCGGCATCCAGCGGGGCAGGAGCCTGCACCAGAGCCACCCGAGCAGCCGGGCCGTCGGCAAATTCCAGTCGATGGGAAAAACCCAGAACAGGGCACAAGCCGTGCGGATAGCGACATAAATGATCCAGGCGCCGAATCCCTGCCCTTTCATCAGCGAGCGATTGTACGGCCCGGTTGGCCGATCGGCGACTTCCGCGGTGTCGGAATGGGGGTCAGCCGCAGGCGCCAGCAGATGTCGTCCCCGATCTTGCGAATGCTCACCGTGCGCACCGTTTCAGTTTCCGCAAGATCACCAGCGCCGCGCCCGCCCCAGGCCGTCGGAGCATTCGCGCCACCCAGCAGCCTGGGCGCGATAAACACATAGGCCTCATCCGCCAGCTTCGCATCCAGAAAGGCACTGAGCACCCGGCTGCCGGCTTCGACCAGCACGTTGGTCATGCGGCGCTTGGCAAGCTGTCGCAGCGCGTCGCGCAGGTCGATATGGCCAGCGCGCATACGGCAAGACTCGATCTGGACGCCGCTCCGCATCAACTCCGCGGCGCGCCGCGCGTGGGATTCGACGGACGTGGCCGACGTCAGGATCAGGGTCGGTATCTGCCGCGCCGTACGCACAACTTGGGCGGCCGGCGGCGTCCGAAGCTGCGAATCCAGAATGATGCGCGTCGCGACACGCCGAATGGGGACTCCGCGCGCCGTAAGCTGCGGATCATCGTGCAGGACTGTGCCGATCCCCACCAAAATCGCGTCGCTGGCGGCGCGCAACCTGTGGACCAGGCGGCGCGCGGCTTCGCCGGATATCCAGTGCGATTGGCCGCGCGTTGTGGCCAGCTTGCCGTCAATGCTCTGCGCCCACTTAAGGGTTACATACGGCCGGCGCAAGCAAGCGCGGGTCAGGTAGGCCGCCGCCAACTCGCCGGCTTCCGCGGCGCACAAGCCGAGCTCGACGCGCAGGCCCGCGCGGCGCAGGCGATCGAATCCACGGCCGCACACGCGCGGATCGGGATCGCCCATCGCCGCCACGACGCGCGCCACTTTGGCATCCAGCAGCGCCTGCGTGCAGGGCGGCGTCTGGCCGAAATGATTGCATGGCTCAAGCGTTACGTAGAGCGTCGTGCCCGCCAATGACCCCCGCGCCGCGCGGATGGCATTCACCTCGGCGTGCGCCTCACCGCAGCGCCGATGGTAGCCTTCGGCCACTACCCGTCCGTCGCGAACGAACACCGCCCCGACCAGCGGATTGGGCTCGACCCGACCGCGACCACGCGCCGCGAGCCGCAGGGCCCGGCGCATGAACTCACGCTCTTCGGAGCTGAAGGGAGCAGCGCGCATGCTCGCTTACGCTTCGCGGCTCTGAACCGTGGGTCACGATGGGACTTCACCGCCGACTGCCGGCCGAGCCGCCCGCCGACCGCTCACCCAGAACTCAATCAGCAGCAGCACAACCCCGATGACCAGCAGCGCGTCGGCCACGTTGAAAACCCACGGCCAGATTTCGCGGCCGCCGATTTCCAGATCGATCTTGATGAAATCGCGCACGACGCCGATCGAGTGCACCGGCGTTCCGGCGGGGTACACACGCACGTCGCCGCCGTCGGGGTATTCGCCGATTCGCAGTGGTTCGCCAGGAACGTCGCTGACCACCTTGCCGATAAAGTGACGTTCGCCCTCGACCGATCCGGGAACCATGTCGGCGATGATGAACGCGCGATCAAACAGATTCCCGGTCGCGCCGGCCAGAATCAGCGCCAGCGCGATGTGCAGCAGTCGCTGCCGTCGATGACTGCTGGCGAACAGATAAACCACGAAGCCCAGGGCGACCACCGACGCCACAATAAACAGCGGCACCCAGCCCTTGCCCCAGCCAAAAAGCGCTCCGGCGTTCAGCGAACGGCGGAAGCTCAGCACGCCGGGGATAACGGTCAGAACATCGTGACTGGTCAGCGAACGAAACGCCCAGCGCTTGGACCACAAATCCAGCAGCAATCCGCCGCTGGTGAGAATGCACAGCAGCAGCACCGACCCGCGATGGCGCAGCGCGGGTTCCAACGGCGCGCGACTGCTGGCGGCCTGCGGCTCAGGCGCACGATTCATGGCGGTCTGCGGCGCGGCCGCCGCGTCGGAAGGCGAGGAAGATGGCGGCGCGGTCAACGGTACCGCTCCCGTTCCTTCATGCGGGCGTATTGGATCGAATACTTGGCCCACGGCGTGGCCCGCAGCCGCGCCAGACTGATCGGCTTGTGCGTCGCCAGGCAAATCCCGTAGGTGCCGTTGTCGATCCGCTCCAGGGCCTCGTCAATTTCGCGGAGGATGGACTTCTCCTGCTCCAGCAGGCCGATCGTGAATTCCTGCTCCCAGTTGTCGGTACCGATGTCGGCCATGTGGATCGGCATGTTGGACAAGTCGCCCGAGGCCTCCTGCCGGTTGCGCTTCAAGGCCTCGTTCGTCAGGTTGGTGACGTCGCCCAGCAGCTCCGCGCGTTTCGCGAGTAACAGTTGCCGGAACTCTCCGAGTTCCTTCCGACTCAGTTGGCTCTTGGGGAGCGGCTGATCAGGATCGACCAATTCGACCGCTCCATCGTCGCCTGCCTCGGCGGCCGAGCGCGGTTTCTCAACCCGCGGCGCTGGTCCGGCCGCCGGATTGCGGACACCCTTCGCCCGGCGCTGGGGCGCGCCAACTTGCGCGCGGGAACTCGAGCGTGCCGCCGGGATGGCGGTCCGCTTGGAAGCCGGGGGCGCGCTGCGCTTCGCCGCGACCGCCGAACGTCCGCGGGTGCGTTGAGCCGGTTTGGTTTTCTTCGACCTGCTTTTGGCCACCAGCTCCTCCTGAGGCGTAAACCCTTACCAGGAAAGCGGATATGGACACCGAGCCCCTTAGTATAGTTTGTGCTGGAGTACCTGTCAAGCCGCAGGTCGCGCTGTGATGGTCACAAATCGGTCTCCGATAGCGACGCGGTGGCCGTTCACGAAATCGCGCCAGGACATCAAGCGGCCGGAGGCCGGCTTGATTTCAAGTATCTCGATCGCGCCCGTGCCGGCGGCCGCCAACAAGCTGCCGTCCAGCGTGCCCGGCGGCAACCCGGCCGAGGCCTGCGGCTCGCTCGCGCGTGCCCGCGCCAGAATGACGCGCTCCCGCCGCAGACCGTCCTTCGACACGTAATCGCAGGCCGCACCCGGCCAGGACCACAGACCACGGATTTGGTTCGCTACGTCGCGGGCCGGCCGGGCGAAATCGATCCATCCGTCTTCCTTCCGCAGCTTGGGAGCGCGCGTTGCGCCTTCGAGAGGTTGCGGTGTACCGACTGGTTCCTGTTTGTTTTCGAACAGACCCAGTGCGGCCTGCACGGCCTCCACGCCGATTTCCGCAAGCCGGTCGTGCAGTTCGTCGGCGGTCTCGGCTTCCCTGATGCGCGTACGGCGCGTCTCCAGAATATCCCCGGCATCGATCCTTTCGGTCAGGCGGAACACCGTGACGCCGGTCTCTTCGTCGCCCGAGAGAATCGCATAGTTCACCGGCGCGGCGCCGCGATGCCGCGGCAGCAGCGAGGCATGCAGATTGACGCAGCCGCAGCGGAACACTGCGGGTGACGTTGACGCGGATTCGGCGGCGCGCACCGTCAGCCGTGAACCGAGCTTCTGACCAAAGGCGATCACCAGCCCCAGGCGGGCGCTTAAGCGCGCCAAGTCGTCGAGAACGGCGGGCGCGTTGACATCCTCGCTCGCCAGCACCGGCAGGTGATATTGTTCCGCCAGTTCCCGCACAGCCGTGGGCGTCGGTCGGCGTCCACGGCCGCTGAGGCGGTCGGGCTGTGTTACGACCCGCGCGACTTCGTACGGACTGCTGCACAGCCAACGCAAGGTGGGAAGCGCGAACTCTCCGCTGGCGAAAAGCACGATTCTCATGGCGACGTCACTTGCGGCGCGGCTTGTAGCTTTCGCGCAATTGCTTCAGCGCGCGGCGGTTGGCGATTTCCACCGCCGCCGACATGGAGTCGATGATCAGTTTCCCGTCGAGATGATCGTTCTCATGTTGCCAGATGCGCGCGGGCATGCCTTCGCCTTGCAGTTCACGCTGTTGTCCGATCAGGTCCTGAAATCGCAAGCGCGCGCTTTGGGCGCGCCGCATGGGCACCTGCACGCCGGGAATAGACAGGCAGCCCTCCTCCGCTTCGACCGCACCTTCCAGGTCAAGCAGGTGGGGGTTGACGCACACCACGTCGTCGGTCGGCTGCCCGGTTGGGTTACAAACGAAGAGCCGCAGCGGCACTCCCAATTGCGGCGCCGCCAACCCAACGCCGCGCGCCTCGCGCATCAGCTCCAGCATCCGCAGCGCCAGCGCCGACAGCGACTCGTCAAAGGTCTCGACCGGCGTACAATGGCTGCGCAACGCCGGATCGGGGTAGCTGATGATGCGGAGGTTCTGAGGCGCGATGGTTTCGAGCTTCGCCATAGCGTAGCGGGAGGTCCCTTCAGGACGGCCAGCGCAGCGTGCTTGACGGCGTGGCTGGCCTTGATAGTATACACCGGTTGCGACGTGTAAAGCATTGGCCCCCATCGGATAAGCTGTCCCGCCGAGTTCATGGGCAAAGAATCGAAAGCATCAGTTGCCACGCCCCCCGACCCGAACGCCCGGCACGTCACCTCCGAAGAGAATCGCGCCAAAGCCCGCAAGTGGTTTGCGCACGCGCGCGACTTGGCCGAGAAGCACAATTTCGACTACGCCATCAAGAGCTACATCGGCGGCCTAGAGTTCTGGCCCGAAGCGGTCGAGGAGGGCCACAAGCCGCTGCGCTTCTGCGCCATCGCGCGCCGCCAGGCCGGCGGCAAGAAGCCCGGCATGATGGAGAAGGTCAAGTTCCCGATGACCGGCAAGGACCCGGTCAAGAGCATGCTCAATGCCGAATGGCTCTTGGCCCACGACGTGGACGAGCTGGATTACATGGAGGGGGTCCTCAAGAACGCCAACAAGGCGCGCTGCGACGACACGCTCATGTGGATCGGGCCGGTCTACAGCGAGAAGGCCGAAACTGAGAAAAAGCCTTCCCCCAAGCGGTTCGACCTGCTCAAGCAGATCTACGAAGAACTGGGCGACCGCGCCCAGGCGCGCGGCGAGAGCGCTCTGGCGGTCGAAGCCTACGAGCGCGGCGTCAACGCGCTGGGCTTCCAGCGCAGCCTGCTGCCCAACGATCAACACCTGCCGATCGCCTTGCGCGACTTGTCCACCAAGCTGACCATCATCAAAGGCCGCTATCAGACCAGCGACTCGTTCCGCGAGAGCATCCGCGACGCCGATCAGCAGGCCGAGATCCACGATCGCGACCGCAAGGTTCAGTCCAGCGAGCGGCTCGAGGAGTTGATCGCCCGCGCGGAGAAAGAAGTGGTCGACAACCCCGGCGTTACGGGGAAGCTCTTCACGTTGGTCGAGCTGCTGTGCCGGCGCGACGACCTGCAGGATGAGGCCAAGGCCATTCAACTGCTGACCGCCGAGTACCAGCGCCTCGGCGATTACAAGTTCAAGCTCCGTGCCGACGACATCGTCCTTCGTCAGTTCGAACGCGCCGCGCGGCAGGCGAAGGACGCCGCCGACAAAGAGGCGTACCGCGCCGCGCGGGCCAGCTTGCTGCAAAAAGAATTGGAAATCTATGCCGAGCGCTGCCAGAAATATCCGACTGACTTGCGGAGCCGGCTGCTCTACGCCGAAAAGCTGTACCGCTCCGGGCGGCTCGACGAAGCCATTCCCCAGTTGCAGCAGGCGCGCGGCGATCCGAAGAACCGCGTGCGCGGCGGTTTGCTGCTGGGGCGCTGCTTCTTCGACAAGGCATACTACACCCAGGCGAGCGAGACGCTGCAAGAAGCGCTGGGCGCCCACGAATCGCGCGACGACGAACTGGCCAAGGAGCTGCTCTACTGGCTGGCCCGCGCCGAGGAGTCCGCCGGTCAGAGCGCTGGCGCGCGAAAGTTCTACGGGCAACTCCTGCAGGTGGACTACAATTACCGCGATATCCGTGCTAGACTGGACGCGCTGATGAAATCGTGATCAGCAGCGACCCGCGCGGCCGACGCGGTTCAGAACCGCGACCGTTAGGGAGCGCCAGTCGACGCTCGCTGACGCTCGCGGTTCCGAACCGCGACCGTGAGGGAGCGACGAGTGATTTGAGGCAAGCAGGAGTCATACGTGGCCCATTCAAGATCCGCCAAGAAACGCATCCGACAGAATGAAAAACGCCGTCTGGTCAATCGCGCGCAGAAGAGCGCGCTAAAGGGACAGGTGCGCAAGTTCCTCGAAGCTGCCCAGCAGGAGCCGGCCAAAGCCGCCGACGCGCTGCGCGCCACGATCAAGAAAATCGATCAGTCGGCCGCGAAGCGCGTCATCCATCGCAACGCCGCCGCCCGCAAGAAATCGCGGCTCACCCGCCGTCTGAACAAGCTGACGGCCGCCGGGCGCGGTCCGGCGGGGTCGTCACCATCCACTTGAGCCCGCGTCCCTATGTCTCGCGCGGCGGCGAGAAGCTCGCGGCCGCGCTGGATGCTTTTCAGATCGATCCGACGGGGTGGTGCTGCGCCGACCTGGGCAGCCATGTCGGCGGCTTCGTTGATTGTCTGCTGCAGCGCGGGGCGCGCCAGGTCTACGCCATCGACACCTGCTATGGCACGCTGGCGTGGAAGCTGCGGCGCGATGCGCGCGTGGTGGTGCTGGAGCGTACCAACGCGCTGCACGTCAGCCTGCCGGAAGCGATGGATCTGGTCACGATCGACGTGGGGTGGACGCGCCAAAGGCGCATTCTACCGGCCGCGTGGCGTTTGCTTCGCCCGGGCGGCGTGATCATTACGCTGATCAAACCGCATTACGAAGCTCCGCCGGATTGGCTGAGTGGTGGCGTGCTGCCGGATGACAAACTTGAGCAGGTTGTCGCGCGCGTCCTGGACGATTTGAAGCGATTGGGGATTCATATCGAGCGGACCGTGGAGAGCCCATTGCGCGGGAGCGGTGGGAATCGCGAGGTACTGGGGCTGATCAGACGTGCCCTGCCGCCGGGTCGCCACGGCGACTCGCCTGTGGCGAGATGAACCCGGCGGCTCGCCAGCCGTTAACCGGGCTTGCGCGCCAGGCGCGCCCAACTGACGACTTCGGCTTTCCAGTTTTCCGGCGTGCCGATATTGCCGTCGCTGAGTTCTTCCATCTCCAGGCCGTTCAGCGTCGTATCGTCTTCCAAGACGCCGCCAGCCTCGAGCCGTTTTCTGGCCAGGTAGATCAGCGGCCGGGACTTGGGATCCGGCACCATCTCGTCGCTGGTCTGATCCTTGAGCAGGTGAGTGAACTTGAACTGGATCGCATCGACCAGCAGACCGTGCTTCTCGCGAACCGTGACTTTGAGCACGTTGCGCGGACCAACGTGCGCGGGCGTCACGCTCACCTCGAATTCGGGCTGCACGTCCTTGACTTCCACATACCCTGACGGCAGGGGTGCTTCCCAGTATGCTGCCTGGGCGTTCTCGGCTCCCTGCGGCGCGACCGCATCGGCGCCGCTGCTGGTGCTGGGGGCGGACGAGCGCTGCACATACGTGTAAGCGGCCACGGCGGCCACGATGATCAGCGCGACAATCAGTACAGCTCTCATTTGCGGCTCTCCTGTTCGGCGGGCGCCCGGGCCTTGACGCGCAAGCAGGCTGCCACGCGCGCCTGCCAGTTTTCGCTGGTCCCCACGTCCCCCACTTCGCTCATTTCCAGCTCCGTGAGGGTGGTATTCTCTACCAGACTGCCGCCGAAATCCAATCGCCCGCGGCATTGATAGCCGATCTTGGTGCCGTCCTGGATCCACTCGCCGGTGGCCGGATCGAGGCGCTGGTGCCAGAATTCCACCAGAATGCCGTCGGCCAGGAAGCCGTGCCGCTCCGTGATGTAGAAGTAGAGCACGTTGCGCGGGCCCTCGCGGTGCAGCTCGACCTGCAAATCGAACTCAGGCGTGACGTCGGGGTTGCGGCTGTTCGGAGGATCCGGCTGCTCCCACGGCGGCAGGGCCGCGGTCGCGGGCATGGACGAAAGGTCCTCCTCCTCGCGCGGGGCATTCGGCGCTGTCCGCAGGCGGATGACAGCGTACGTGACGACGGCAATCAGCGCGACCAGCAGAATCAGGAAGCGGGCGCCGGTTGAACTGGGATGGGAGGCTTCTGCCAATACGGTGACCTCGTGTCGCCCAACCAAACAGATGGGCAAGTATAGAGGGCGAACCCGGCCGCGACAAACCGCACGCCCATTGTGGTGCAGCGAAGGGTGCATCCCAGAAGGCGTGGCGACACCCGGGTGGCATGGGCAAGCGGCCTTTTGCTTGCCCGTACGAACCCAGCGCGCCGCACGGCCAAACGATAAGGCTGCCTGGCCGTGCCACCAAAATGGGATGCGCCCCGCACCGCAATGGCTCGAATCAATCGCCGTTCTCCTTCGGGCGTGACTCCAGCGTCTTGACGCGCTCCAGCAGTTCGTCCTTGGTCTTGCGGAGTGCTTCCAGCTCGTCCCGCAGCGACTGGACGGCCTTGGTCTCCTCCTGCTTTTTCGTGATGCGGTCGACGGCGCGGCCGGCCGCCTCGCGCAGGTCGGACAAGCCCGATGGGCCGGCCGTCGCATTGTTCCGCGTGCTTTCTCGCAGGGTGCGCAGCGGCGGCAGCGCGCGCTCGTCGCCGAGTTCGCCCAGCGCGTCGACGGCAGCGCGCACCAGGCGATCGTCGCTTTCAGAGAGCAGCGGCAGCAGAAAATCGGCAATCCGTTCCTTCAGCTCCGCGTGCTTGCCGAACTTGCCCAGGGCCGCGATTGCGGAAGAGCGCGAGCGGTCGCGCTGCGCGGAAGCGGCGATTTCCAGGCATACATCCAGACCGGCCGGGTCAGCATCGGCCAATTCGCCCAGCGCAGAGATCGCCGCCTGCCGGATGCGGTCCCGGTAGGAATCGGTGCGCGCACTGCTCAGCAACAGGTCTATCTGACCCAGCGCTTCGACGTCGGGCAGCGCGCGGATCGCCGCTGTCTGCACGGAATAACTGGCATCATGCTGCGCCCAGTCCCCCAGCAGCGCCACGCAGCGCGGGTCGCGATAGCGGGCGAGGGCGTCGACCAGTGCGTTGCGGACCTTGGGGTGCTCGATGGTCGCCGGCGGCTCGACGACGGCCAGCAGCGCGTCGCGCGCGCGCGGCGTAAACATGCGGCCCAGGCTGCGGGCCGCCTCGGCCCGGACGCCCCAGAATTCCTTCGAGTTCGCCACGCAGCGCGCCAGGGCCTCGGTCACCTCCGGCCGATTGTGATCGGCCAGGCGCCGGGCCGATTCGGCGCGCGTGGCGACCGTCGGACCTTCAGCCAATTGCGTCAGCCACATGCACCGCGGCTGTTCGACCGTCAGCTCCTTCAGCAGGCCCATGTCCGGATCGACGCAGAACAGCTCCGGCCGTTTCGGCAAGGGCCGACGGAACACCTCCTTGGTTGCGGCAAGCTGCACGGTGCGGCGCGTCTCCTGGCCATCGCAGCGGAAATACAGATCGAGGGGCACGGCGAAGGCCGGCAGGTTGCGGTCGATCTTCTGCGTCTGCTGGACGGTGATGACGGCCATCGAATTGTCATCGTCCCAGTCGAACTCCACTTTGAGCTTCGGCACGCCGGGCCGATAGGCCCATTGCTCGAAGAATTGCACGAGACTGCGGCCGCTGACGCGCTCCATGACCTTGCGGAAGTCGTCGGTCTCGACTTCGCGCTCCCGAAAAGTTTTTACGTATTCGGCGATGCCCGTCCAGAACGTATCCTCGCCCAATTCGTGCCGCAGCATGTGCAGCAGGGCGCTGCCCTTGCCGTAGGGCAGGCCGCCCTTGAAGCCGAAGGTCTCGTCGGCGTCGGAATAATCAGAGTAGACCAGCGCGCCGGGCCGTTCGTTCGTGTCGCTGGCCGCCACGTTGCGGAAGCTGCGCCACAGGTCGTAGGAGTGCTCGTCGGCGCCGCGCTTATGCTCCAGCCAGAGATCGGCGAAGAAATCGGCGAAGCCCTCGTTCAGCCACAGGTGCGCCCAGGATTTGCAGGTGATCAGATCGCCGAACCACTGGTGCGCGAGTTCGTGCGAAATGAGGCCATCCTGATCTTCGTCCAGCGCGGCGCGCGCGTCCATCGGGACATCAGCATGCAGCGTGGTGGCCGATGTGTTTTCCATCCCGCCCCCGAAACGCTCGACGCAGATTTGGGCGTATTTCCTGAACGCGTAGGGCGTGCCGGTCTTCTGGGAAAAGAACTCGAGCATGTCGGGCGTGCGCGCGAAGCTGCGGCGGGCGTCCTCTTCCTCGCCGGGTCGGACGTAGTAGAGCACCGGAATGCCGCGCCATGCGTCGCGCACCTCGGCGAATTGCCCGATCACCAGTGTCACCAGATACGAGACGTGCGGCAGGTCCTGCAACCAGTGATAGGTGATGCTGTCGCCGTGCTCGGTCTTGCCTTGCAGCTCGCCGTTGGAGAGGGCCAAGAACGGCTTGGGCACCGTGACGATCATCTCGGTCGAGGCGCGCTCGTTGGGAAAGTCGTGGCAGAAAAACCAATAGCGATTGAACTCGGCCTCACCCTGCGAATGTACCTGTGGCACGCGGTCAGGCCGCAACGCATCCGGCAGGACGAACGTCAGCCCGGCCACCGGCTCCTGACAGCGGTACTCGATGCGCAGGCTCACTTCGGCCCCGGCGGCCAGCGGCTCGTCGAAGTGGATCACGAGCTTCTTGTCATCGTAATCAAATCGCAATGTACGACCGTCGGCTCCACGCACGCTGCCGATCTTCAGATCGATCCCGTTCAGCGTGATGCGCTTCACACCCGGCGCGATGGGAACGAATGCGTAGGTCTCCACGCCCTCGAACGACTTGGATGCGAGGTCTTTGAACACCAGTTCGAGCTTGATGTGTTTGACATCGACCACACGATCGGGCGGGTAGTTAAGCGGGTCCTTGCCTTCTTTCTGGTCGAAGGTCTTCGGGGCGGCGAAGGTGATCATGTGGCAGCGTTCTTCCGCCGCTTCGCTGCCGTAATCGGCTGCCAGAGTGGGCGCCGTCAGCGCTGCGACTGCGAGAGTAAGCCACCAGTGAAAGCAGTGGATCCGGCCATGCATGTCGAACAACCTATGGTTGGGCGCGTCGTCATGCCCGGCACGCCGCCGGGCAATGTGGTCATCCTATCGGCGCTCGCCGGAATTGCGAAATTCCTTGGAACTTTCCGGACACCTGCAACGTCTAAAGATTGGATGCGTAGAATCGTCAGGGCCTGGCATGGAGTGGGCACATGGGCAGAGACATCAGCCTCCTCGATCGTATCCATATCGCTGCTCCGTGCAGCGCCTCCTGGGCCGACATGCAGGGCGACGAGCGCGTCCGCTTTTGCGATGCCTGTAAGCTCAACGTCTACAACCTTTCAGCCATGACGCGGCATGATGCGGAAGCGCTGATCCTCGAAAGGGAGGGCCGCCTATGCGCCCGCTTCTATCGCCGCGCCGATGGCACCATCCTGACCGAGAATTGCCCGGTCGGCCTGCGGGCGCTGAGACGAAGACTGGCCAGGACTATCGGACGCTTCGCGGCCGTGTTCGCAATGCTCATGACGACTATCGCTGCTCTCGGCGGCGGCCGCGGTGGAGCACGGATATTGCGACTGCGTCAATGGCAGCCATTTGCGGCCGTCTGCGACTGGCTCGATCCACCACCCACACCAGTTATGCCGGCGTTCGGCTCGGTGATCGTACTCGGTTCGCCGGATTTCTTCCCAACGAACTCTGGTAGATCCCCTTCTTTTGATTTGGAGAAACTTGTCAACAAATTGAGCGAGCCGGTCTCGCCGGCCCCTGATGGGGATGAACACGTGAGTAGCCAAGATTCAGTACCGCGCGACAGACGAAATCCATGATGTCAGAAAAACGCAGCATGCTCGATCAAATACGGATCGCCGCTCCCTGCACTGCCTCGTGGGCCGAAATGACCGGCGACGATCGTGTGCGCTTCTGCGCTCAGTGCAAGCTTCACATCTACAACCTTTCAGCCATGACGCGCCAGGAATCCGAGGAACTGATTCGCAACCAGGAAGGCCGCTTATGCGTCGGATTTTACCGCCGCGCTGACGGGACGATCCTAACCGCCAACTGCCCGGTCGGGCTACGCGCGGCACGCCGGCGCCTCGCGAAACTAGTAGCGGCCTTTGGTGGCGTGATCGCGCTGCTGGCGGAAGGAATCGCCGTGCTGGGGAGCAGCGGGCGAGCGACCGGAACGGTGCGCTTGCGCACGATGCAGCCTTTTGCAATCGGGTTAGCTCCGCCACCTCCGCCGCCAGTCGTACCGACGAAGTCCCAGGTACTCCAATTGGGGATGTTCCTGCCATGAAACGCGCAGGGCCGGAGATGCGAGGTTACCCAAGAAGCGCTATCCCTATGTTGCGTTTCGTGCTCGGTCACGTGAGTTCCACCCTCGCACTGGCGTTGACGAGCCTGGTGTGGGCGGCGCGACCCGTCCGGACGCATCCCGGCGATGTGCTCCGTTCCTTGCTCATTCTCTGTGTCCTTCCCACAGCGTGCGCGTGGGGCGCCGCGAGTCTCGTGAATACTTGGCGTCCGCGGCGATTGTTCGACACCCGCGCACGCCGGTCCGGCACTCTCATCTTACTTGGCGCCGAATCGGGCCTGCTGGCCATCGTGATCACCGCCGGCTTGTTAGTCCTGTTCGAGCAGCTTCACATGGACCTGCTCCTCTTTGCGCTGATGGCTGCCGTTTCGGCGTGCCTACTGCTCTGCTCGTGCCGCCGTGTGCGACCCGGGGCGTGCGTCGCTTGTGGCTATGACATTCGTGCCTCGCTCGACTACGGGCGCTGCCCAGAGTGCGGTACGAGCATTAGCGTCGGTTTGACGCGTCAGAACCCCCCGCGGGAGCGGGTGGGGTCTGGAAGGGCGGTGACGTGCCGCGCGCCAGTTGTAGCTGACACGTGAGCTGCGGGCGTGCCAAGCCCCGGCCTTCCGGCCGGGGTTCTGATTCCGCTGCGCATCCGGCAGGCATTCCGTTTGCAGACCCAGCAAGAGAATGAAACCGCTCGGCGGCTTGGGCGTCTAATCATGGGCGGACCAGCAGAGCGGCACTTTATTGGGAGGATGCTATGAAACTCGCGACGACCACGGCTTTGACGACTCTCATCGGCTTGGCAGTGCCAAGCCTGGCGGAGGATACCTGGGCTATCCGCGGCGGCGAGCTGCGGATGGTACAGCCGAATGGGCCGGTGACGGGCGTTTGCCCGCTGACGCATACGGACGTGCAGGCGGACATTGCGGGTTTCGTCGGGCGGACGCGCGTCAAGCAGACGTTCACCAATCCGCTGGAC